>NZ_JAGWCW010000009.1:0-151202 GCF_020657835.1 Clostridioides sp. ZZV14-6387 | reverse complement strand
GGAGAGAAGCCATCAGACAACAAAAAACCAGAGCAGACTCCAGAAGAGGAGAAGCCATCAGACAACAAAAAACCAGAGCAGATTCCAGAAGAGGAGAAACCATCAGACAACAAAAAACCAGAACAGACTCCAGAAGGAGAGAAGCCATCAGATAACAAAAAACCAGAGCAGACTCCAGAAGAGGAAAAGCCACTAGATAATAAAAATATAGATCAGACTCCAAAAGAAGAAAAGCTGCTAGAAGATGAGAATTTGCTGAAAACGTTAGAAGAAGAACTTAATGAAGAGAATGAAGATTATGGATTTATTATAAAAATTAATAATAGTACAATAGAAACTGAATCAATGAAAAAGATATCATTTAATTTAACTTATACTCCAACATCAAAGGGAATACAAGCAGGTGATTCAATAACTTTCAAGGTGCCAGATGTATTTAACAAAGTTAATTTAGATTATACAAGTGAATGTTTCGATAAAACAGAAAGTAATGGAGAATATACACTTACATTTAGAGAACTGCCTAATGGTCAAAGTGTAATGCAAGGAAAAATAGGTCTAGAAGCATACGTTAAAAGGGTTGACGAAGAGACAAATACAAAAATTCATATTGAGACTACTGGAAAAATAGAAAGTGGAAATGGAGATGTGGATGTAGAAATAAAGCCTGGAGATAAGGGCGAGGAAGAAGAGTCTAAAGGAACTCTTAAGAAACTTGTTGAAGGAAAAAAATCAACTACAGTATTTATGCCAGTTAAAAATAAAGATATAAATTATAGCATACTAGTAAATGAGAAACAGGAAGAATTGAAAGATATTACTTTGTATGATGAGCTTCCTGAAGGATTGACATTAGTAAATGATTCTGTAAGTGTAGTAACAAGTGATGGGAAAGAAGTAAGTGATTTTAATATTGAACAAAGTGCAAATTCTATATCAGTTAATTTTGGAAATATAGATAAAGCATATACTGTTAAATACAAAGCTAGAATTAGTGATGAAAATGCAAAACATGATAATAAATATAAAAATGTAGCTAGGATAGAATCTGATGGTAAGAAGGTACAAGAAGATGATGCTACTGTAAGTATCTTTGATAGAGGTAGCGATTATCTTTTGACTAAAGGGCATTCAGGAGTAACAAATATTACTCAAGTTGGCCAAGTAATAAACTATCAGATTTCAGTAAATGATGATAAGTCGCCAATAAGTAATGTTGTTATAACAGATAATATACCAGAGGGTATGAGATTAACTACAGCAGGAGAAGCTGGACATGATTTTAGAGTAGTAGAAATTCCAATGAATGGTAACTGGACTCCTTGGAGTAAAGAAAAAATTGCAAACAATATTTCATATAAAATAGAAGAGAAAAGAAATGAAAGCGGTCAAGTAGATAAAGTTATAACTGGATTTACGATTAATCTTAGTAAAGAAGAAGTAGAATCAAAGTTTTATATAGCTTATACATTAAAGGTTATTAGTATTGAAGATAGTTATACAAATAGAGCTGTTCTTGATGCAAATAACAGTCAAGTTGATAAAAGCGATGAGATAAGTTTTAAGAAAAACTCTGGATTAATAAGCGCAAAAAAAGAAGTTGATAAAAAAGTTTTAAATAACAATGATAGTCAAATTGTTAAATACAAAATAAATATGTCAACTTATGGAGTTTATGATGCAGGGCAAGTAAATCTTTTAGATGAAGTAAACTCAGCTCTAAAAATATCTAATATAAAATATTCTGATAACCTTGAGTTTAAAAAAGAAGCTGGAGATGGAGAAAATACTGTAAGATTAGTAAATAAATATGAATTTAAGCAGATAAAAGAAGGCGAACCTGTACAAAGTTGGGTTACATTCGATGCAGATTTTACAGATGTAAAAGTTGGAGAGACTATACAAAATGTAGCTCAGATTAATGGCTCAAGTCCTCCTGGAGTAGAAACTACTAAGCAAGGTTATGCTTTTGAAGCTAAAAAAGTAGATTCTTTAGATAAAAAGGCACTTTCAGGTGCTAAGTTTAATTTAGAAGATGTATATGGAAATGTAGTAATTAAAGATTTAGTTAGTGATGAAGATGGTATAATTCAGTCTAGTGTAAAAAAACCAGGAACATATTATTTAGTGGAAATAATAGCTCCAAGTGGATATGAAAAACTAAAGGATAAAGTCAAAGTTAATATTGATAAGAAAGATATTGGTAGTATTGTGGATATTGGAAATATAGAAAATATAAAACAAGAAAATCCACCAGTAAATCCACCAATACCACCGAATCCAGATAAACCAGTAGTAAATCCACCAGTACCACCAAACACAGATAAGCCAAGAAAACCATCAAAACCATCTGACACAGATGAAATAGTAGTAAATCCACCAGTACCACCATCAGATGATGTGGTAAATCCTCCGATACCAGAGGTAGTAAATCCACCAATACCACCATCAAATGAGGTAATAGAAAATCCTGTTAAACCAATTGTTCCAATACCAGAAGTAGTAAAACCATCAGTATCAGAAGAAAAGAATAATAAAGTGAAAGATGACGCTGTAGTAAATCCTCCAGTACCACCAAAGACAGGAGATAACACTACAATTACTGGAGAAATACTATTAGGTTTAGGAGCTATTGTGGGGCTTATTATATTAAGAAGAAACAAAAACACAAATTAGACCCTAACATTATTAAAATATAAGTAATATTAAAAAATATCTTCTAAAACAATATTTAAGAGTGAAAATATTGTTAGAAGATATTTTTTTTTGAAAGATTATGTAAAAAAATAATAATGTTTTAGAAAAAAAATCCAAAAAACTATAGACAATTAGAAATATATAAGCTATAATATAAATATAAAATTAAATGAGGCAAAACTAGGGAAACCTAGTCACGCAAAGCTATAGGGGCTAAAGTTTAGTAAACTACGCCAGCCAGCTGCCGAAAAGAGTAAAAATTTCTTTTTGTATATACAAAGATACTCTTGGGTATCTTTTTTATTTTGAAATTTATTACTCCCGGCCTAACTCAAAGGAGGGAATAATATGAAAACAAGTAAAAAGTTATTAATCGCTATAATGTCAATATTCTTAATAAGTTCAGTTCCAGTAAGTGCACATGCAGATAATGTAAATGTACAAAAAAACAAAGAAACACTTAATCAAATAGTGGTTCTTCCAGCTGGAAATTACAATAAAAATGAAGCTAATGCTATGGTAAGTAGATTAGCAAATATAGATGGAAAATATTTAAGTGCTTTAAAACAAGATAATTTAAAAATAAAATTATTAAGTGGAAAGTTAACAGATGAAAAAGAATACGCTTATTTAAAAGGTGTAGTTCCTAAGGGTTGGGAAGGCACTGGAAAAACTTGGGATGATGTTCCTGGTTTAGGTGGAAGTTCAGTAGCTCTTAGAATAGGATTTAGTAACAAAGGTAAAGGTCATGATGCAATAAACTTAGAATTACATGAAACAGCACATGCAGTAGATCATATAGCATTAAATGATATTTCTAAATCAGCACAATTTAAACAAATATTTGCTAAAGAAGGACGTTCTTTAGGTAATGTAAATTACTTAGGCGTATATCCAGAAGAATTCTTCGCAGAAGCATTTGCATATTATTATTTAAATCAAGATACAAATAGTAAATTAAAAGCAGCTTGTCCACAAACTTATAGTTTTTTACAAAACTTAGCTAAATAGAGAATTTAAAAAATTTAAAATAAATATAAATTAAGAGATGCTATTATGATAGCATCTCTTTTATATTTCGTTTAAGACTAATAAATTTGTCTTGTGTATATTATGATAGATTATAAGTTACTACTCCTTATACAAGGCTTCAACGTGCTTATTATGTGCTTGAGTAATTATCGTAGGTATAATAGAAATTATTGAACCAATTACTATCAACAAAATTCCTATAATCATGTTAATGGGGATAATTTCTTTAAGTATTAATAATGCTAGTATTGGAGAGATTACTGGCTTAAAGAAGAATACTAAAGACGTAAGACTAGTAGATGTAGCCTCCATTGCCATAAAGTAAAGTGCATAACCAACACCTGTGACGAATACAAATACATAAATCATAATAGGCATATTGTGTAAAGTATAGCCACTAAAAATAGGGATATTTGCAAATACATGGAGTTTATTTTTATTTAAAATATCTGCTATAAAATTAATTTTAGTAAGCAAAACTAATATTAACATTTCTAAACTTCCAAATATAAAACTAAAGCAAGTTACAACTATCCCACCAAATTTTAACGTTTTCTTTTTACCAAATACAGTATACATTGAAAAAATGATAGCAGAAGATAATGTCAGGAATATTCCACTAAGAGTTAATTTTGTATGCAATGGATTTATGATAACTATAATTCCAAGCACTTCTAATATAAGTGAAATTACATTGTGCCTATATATTTTTTCCTTTAAAATTAAGTAAGCTAAAAGCATTACAAATACTGGATTACAACTAAACAAAACAGCAACTACAGATGCTTTTGTGTTTAGAACAGCCAGCTGGTACAATGACATACTCACAACTACACACATAAAACCTAGAAATGCAAAGTATTTTAGGTCTGATTTTGTAATAGAAAGATTAAGAGATTTTAATCTTTTTATGGCAAAAGGTAGTAAGACTAAACCACCAACAAAAAATCTTGATAAAGTTATTTGTAAGGGATTAAAGTCATTAGTAACAGTTTTTAGACTAATTTCCATTGAACTAAAAAATAGGGTAGTCAGTATGATATAAACATAACCTTTTTTCAAGTCAAACACCTCCTTGTAATTTATATTAGTACTATAGATTACAATATTCAAGTATATTGGTATAATATGGTATATAAAATATAGTACATAAAATTATAAACTACCTTAGTATAGAATACTTAGATTCTAAACTAAGGTAGTTAATTATTTGAATTACCTTATTTAATTATTTTAAATTATAAAGTTTAGCTAATTTTTCAAATGCTGGCAAAGAGCTTTTAACTTTGTCATAAGACACACAATATGATACTCTAAAGTGGCCTGGACAACCAAAAGAAGAACCTGGTACTAATAATAAATTAAACTGTTTTGCATCATTGCAGAATTTTTTATCATCTTCAATTGGAGCTTTTGGGAATAAATAGAATGTACCACTAGGTTTAACACAAGAAAATCCCATATCTATTAAGCTATTATATAAAAGGTCAAAATTCTTTTTATAAATATTTACATCAACTTCAGCATCTAAACTTCTTGCAATAACTCTTTGGAAAAGAGAAGGAGCATTTACAAATCCAAGTATTCTATTTGCAACATTTAATGAAGACATAACATCATCAAAATCATCCATTTGTCCATTAGCAACAATATATCCAATACGTTCACCAGGTAGAGATAATGATTTACTATAAGAGTATCCTATAAATGAATTTCTATAGTATTTTAGTACACAAGGTACTTTAGCACCATCATAAATTATTTCTCTATATGGTTCATCAGAGATTAGATATATGTTTGTATTTAATTCTTTTTGCTTTGAGTCTAATAGTTCTCCAAGGTCTTTTAATAATTCTTCAGAATAGATAACACCAGTAGGATTATTTGGAGTGTTTATTATTAAAGCTCTTGTTTTTGAAGTAATGGCATTTTTCAACGCATCTAAATCTGGTTCAAAAGTTTCTATATTTGTAGGTACTTCTATTAATTTTCCATCATAGTTCTCTGTATAGTTTTTATACTCACCAAAATATGGAGCAAAAGCAATAACTTCATCATCAGGATTCAAAAGAGTTTTTAAAATAATATTTAGACCACCAGCAGCACCACAAGTCATAATTAAATTTTCTCTTGTAAGGTTTAACCCGTCTTTTTTATTTATATGTTCAGCAATAGCATCTCTTACATCTTCATATCCTGAATTATTCATGTATCCATGAACTAGATTTGGAGATTCTTCATTTAAAATATCATTTATAACTGCTTTAATAGTCTCTGGAGGTTCAACACTTGGATTTCCTATACTAAAATCAAAAACATTTTCTTCTCCATAAATATCAGAAAGTTTTTTTCCTTCTTCAAACATAGCTCTTATAACAGAGCTATTTGCAACTAAAGTTTGCATTTTATTAGATATCATATGTAACACTCCTTTTTATAGATTTATATTGCCTATGTATATAGTACCATATTTTTACAGAATTTAGACAATTTTCGAAAAATTATTTGTTTGAAAATATAAACTTTTATATAAAATATATTTATGTATGCTAAGTATTAAAAATTCCAGTTTCAACTTAATCATAATTATTTAGCAAAAGAGTTTTATAAAAAATTAATAAAAGTTATCTTAATAAAGTAAAATATTCTTGACTAGATTAATTGTTTAATATAATATAGTTGATATAGTCAAATATATTGAAATTATAGAGGGGAAATTTAAGATGGATTTTAGAAATTTACAGTATGAAAGTTTATCGTATGTTATATGTAATTTACAAAAAAACTTTAAACTTTATTGTGAGAAATGTTTAAAGCCATACAAACTTACGAATGGTTTGTATTTCTATTTAATTTATATCAATAAGAATAGAAACTGCTCTTTAAATGATATTTCAACAGAATTTGAAGTTGACAAAGCGCATACAACAAGAACTATATCTAGATTAGAGCAAGATGGATACATAGAAAAAATCCAAAATCCCAATGACAGCAGAGCTTTTCAGCTGAGAGTAACAGATAAGGGTGAGGAAGTCTTAGGAGATATAAAAAATATATTTTCAAAATGGGATAATAATATAAAAAAAGAATTTTCAGATGAAGAGTATAGAGAATTAGTTAAGAAATTACATATAGTAAAGGATATAAAGACAACAGTGGAGGAAGAATAGGATGTATTGCAATCTTTTAAAGCCAATTAAAATTGGAAATTTGGAATTAAAAAATAGAGTATCATTTGCACCTACAAGTATGAGTCTTAAATTTGAAGAAAAAATTAAAAAACTTTGTGATATTGCCAAATCAGGTGTAGCTCTGATTACTTTGGGAGATGTATCTGTTAGACCTAGCTTTCATAAGATGGCTTTGAGTTTATCAGATGAAGAAGGAGTAATGAAGTATAAGAAAATTGTGGATGAAATACACAATTCTGGTGCAAAGGTATCTGCACAGTTGTTTTGTTCAGATTATGATATTAATTTAATTAAAGATACTATGAAGACAGGAATTACTTCACATGATGATATTAAAAGAATAATGAGTGATGGAGTAAAAGATTACATAACAAATATGTCAAAAGAAGAAATTAAGAATATTATAGATTTGTTTAAAGTAGCAGCATTGAATGCAAAAAAAGCTGGTTTTGATATGATTCAGATTCATGGAGATAGATTGATAGGAAGTTTTTCTTCAAGTATATTTAATAATAGAAACGATGAATATGGTGGGACATGTGATAATAGAAGTAGACTTGCAAGTGAGATAATCAGGAGTATACGAAATGAGATTAAGGATATTCCAATAGACTACAAACTTGCAATAAGACAAGAAAGCCCTCATTATGGTAATGCAGGAGTGCTACTTTCAGAGGTTGAGTATTTTGTGAAGAAATTTGAATCATCAGGCGTAAATAGTTTTCATGTAACACTTGCAAATCATTCAAAATTAGAAGATACTATACCAACTAAGAATCATCCTTATTTTAAAGATGAAGGATGTTTTTTATATTTGGCTGATGAAGTAAAAAAACATACAAATCTTCCAGTGTGTGGAGTTGGAAAATTATCTAGTCCAGATTTTATAGAAAATATTATCTCAAATGATAGGGTAGATATGGTTTCTATGTCAAGACAATTATTGGCAGATAGTAAGTGGTTACAAAAAGTAAAAGATGGAAGAGTAGAGGATATTAAAAAATGCTGTTATTGTAATAAAAAATGTGCAGATGCATTACAAACACGTTCCCAGTTTGGATGTATATTAGATTAGACTATGTTTATAGAAATTAAAAAACATATTCATAATTAATATGTTTTCGCTAAGATGAGATAAGTGTATAGATAAAGAGGAGGATATATCATGAAAAGTTTAATTTTATATTCAAGTTTAACTGGAAATACTAAAAAAATTGCTTATTCTATATATGATGCAATACAAGGAGAAAAAGACATTAAAAACATAAGTGAATTAGTTGATGAGAGTATTAACTATGAAAATTATGATATAGTATTCCTAGGGTATTGGGTGGATAAAGGAATTTGTGATAAAAATTCAAAGCAGGTACTTGAAAATATTCATAACAAAAAGATAGCTCTATTTGGAACAATGGGAGCTAGTACAAAGGGAAGTTATGGTGCTAGTATTATAGAAAAGGTTGAATCAATCGTTTCAAAAGATAATGAAAACTTAGGTTCATTTATATGCCAAGGGAAGATAGCAAAAGAGTTAAAAGTAAAATATGAAGAGCTGTTAAAGCTTCATCCTGAGAATGAGCATATTCGTGAACAGTTAAATAATCATGAAGAGTCTCAAAGTCATCCAGATGAGCAAGAGATAAGTGAAGCTATCATATTTGCAAAAGATGTGATGAGTAAGGTTAATACTATTATGTAATAGTTACACTCTAAGTTTATAGAATCTATAGTCTAATAAAAAAGCATGGCAAATGATTTGTTATGCTTTTTTTTATGAAATCAAAAAAATAATAAAAATACTTGACTGTAAACCTTGTTTATAGAGTACTTTATAGAAAATAATATAGTTTTAAATATAGAAAAATAGAGTATTGTATGAAAATTTATAGTAGATAAGGAACTTGCTTTTAAGATATCATAAATACTTCTACATAAAAAATGAATGGATATAAAACTAGAGCATAGTTATAGTTTAGCAGAATGGGAAGGAGATATTTAAAAATGACAATTAAAGAAGTTGAAGAAAAAACAGGATTGGCTCGTTCTAATATTCGTTTTTATGAGAAAGAGTTTTTAATTAAACCAATTCGTAATGAAAATAATGGATATAGGGAATATTCAGAGGAAAATGTGGAGGACATCAAAAAAATTGCATATTTACGTACATTGGGAATTTCTATTGAGGATATCCGTAATATTATATTACAGAAAGTCTCTTTATATGAAGTTCTTGAAAAACAAGAGCAAGTTCTTAAAACTCAAATATCCGATTTAGAAAATGCTAAAAGTATGTGTAAGAAAATGTTAAAGTCTGAGGAATTAACTTATTTAAATTTAAAAGTAGAAGAATACATAAATAAGTTGCCAGAATACTGGAATAAAAACAGACCTATTTTCAAACTAGATTCTGTAAGCTTCTTATATATGTGGGGAGGAAAATTTACATGGGGAGTTATTACTCTTGCATGTTTGCTGATTGCAATAATAGTATTTCCAAAGTTGCCATCCCAGATTCCTGTGCAATGGAATAATGGAGTGGCTAATTATGTAGATAAAAAATTTATTTATGCATATCCTGTTGTTTGTGTTGTGTTTAGATTTCTTTTACGTCCATTTATATGGAGATGGTTACAAATACATACTTTTCATATTGATATTATTGCAGATTATTTAACGAATTTTGTGTGTTTTGTAGCTTTGTCTGTAGAAGTATTCTCTATACTTTTTATATATAATATTGTCGAACATGTTACAGTAATTCTCTTTATAGATGCACTTGTATTTATTGTTCTACTGATAATAGGATGGTATAAACTGTTTAAAAAAAATAATTAAATTTAAAAAATTAGTAACAAGTAATGATATAAAAAATAGCCACTACAAATTATAGTTTGTAGTGGCTATTTTTTATTAACTAAATTAAATATCTACATATTATTTAAAAAAGACAAGAAGTCAATTTTATATATTTTTTTTGGTCTTCCTCTTTGGTTATCAAGTTTTGTATTTACAATAGTAGCAATTCCAGCTTTATATAAGATACTTAATATTCTATTTGCACTTCTAAGAGTTATATTCATATAGTCTGATAGTATTTCTGCTGAGACATTATTTGAATTTCTATCATTAATCATGCATATAATTTTAGATACATTAGTATTAGATAGAGGTATAAAAGAAGCAACCTTATTAGCTAATGAGCTTTCTTCAATATCAGGATAATTCTTATTTGAATATAAAGGTCCTATTGTATTATTAGTATCATTTACTATAAAAGTACAGTTTCCACCTAAAGAAGAAGATTTACCATTAGCTTGACGAGCATTCTGTTCTGCATGAATATTTGTATTTCCAATACCCCAACCAATATTTAAGCTATACTTAATTTCTTTTAAATCTTCTGAAATAAAAAAGTCTGTATAATTATTGGTCATATTATTTAACATTTCTTTAGTGGTATGTATCTCTATTTTCATATCATTTTTTTTGACTTGAACACCATAAAAACCATTTCTTGATAGCGAATCTAAGATAGTGTTATATATTTGGTTTTGTATCTCATCATTTTTAAATATCAAATCTTCATTTATATACTCTGAACTGTTTACTGTAACTATGCAAGTTGCAGATTTATTTTTGTCTAAGTTCTGTAATGTTATTTCGTTTACTAAAGATTTAAATGTATTTAAGATTGATTCTGTGGATGGAACCATATAAATACAATCGTGTCCAAGTTTATTAAGTTCACAACTAATGATGTAATTTCTAGTAAAAGAAAGGTTAATCTTATTATTTTTCAATAAATCCAAGTGTATCTCCAGTAACTTATCATTTAATTTCTTAAAGTCATACACAGGTTGAGGGATGTTAAAATCTTTAATTGTATATGGACATTTATTAGAATCTATTAATGAATAGATATCATAATAATTATTGTCTTCTCTTAAAAAATCCATGAATGATTTTGTAAAATCAATATCTTTATGGCTATTTAATAGCTTAAATAAGTATTTATAAAAATCTCTTTCATCAAGTTTTAAAAAGTTCAATGGTACTTTTATGTCCTTTATGTTTATTACAAGTTCACTATATGGAACTATACCACTACATACAAATCCATCGAAATTGTCTACTTGCTTATTGTATATATTAGGTAAATTACTAAAAGGATTTTCTCCTTTGAGTTCAATAAATGTAATTTCACAAATATTTTTTAGTTCTTTAAGAGCTTGTTTGTACTTGTCTGACATAAAATAAGATGTTGTTAAAAATCCAATTTTATATTTCATAAAACCTCCTTTAAGATTTCGAGAGTATTATAATCAATCAATTTATATCCTCATTTTATAATAGTAGATAAAACGCGTCAATTTATTTTACAAAACGAAAATTGAAAGAAAAATCAGAAAATATAAAAAATACAGAAAAAAATGTTGACTGATAAAAATAATTGTGATATTTTGTATTTAAGGACTAGTCTTTTAAAATTTCCTAAAATAAGCTTAGTTTTAGGAAATAAGTATATTTTATTAAAGAATGAAGGAGATTATTATGAATACATATTTAAATGAGATTTCTGAGTTTGTTGATGAGAATAAAGAAGAAATAGTTTCAATATGGAAAGAGATTGTCAATATGGAAAGCTATACACATTGCAAAGAAAGCGTAAATAAGTTGGCTGATAGATTAAAGCTTGAGTTTGAAAAGGAAGGTTTAGATTGTGAGCTAGTGGATGTTGGAGATAATGGTAGCACACTTATAGGAACACTTGGTTCTAATATAGATAAAAAGCCAATAATTTTTTCAGGACATATGGACACTGTGTTTGAAACAGGTACATTTGGTAAAAATCCATTTAAAATAATAGAGGGAAAAGCATATGGACCAGGTGTCTTAGATATGAAAGGTGGAATAATAATTGCTTTATATGTTATCAAAGCTTTAAATAAAATAGGGTATAAAGAAAGACCAATAAAAATAGTATTTTCTGGGGATGAAGAGATAGGACATAAGGATTCAACTGGTGGGGAAGTTATATTAAAAGAAGCAAAAGGTGGTCTTTGTGCTTTTAATATGGAAACTGGATTAGTAGACAATAGCTTGTGTGTAGGTAGAAAAGGAAGAATAGGATGTAATATACATGTAAAAGGTGTAGAGACACATGCAGGTAATGACTTTGAAGGTGGAAGAAATGCCATAGAAGAAATGGCAAATAAGATATTATGCATACAGAAATTGACCAATCTTGAGGTTGGAACTACAGCAAGTGTAAGTGTAATTAAAGGAGGAAGAGTATCAAACTCTATTCCAGAAGATTGTAATATAGAAGTAGACCTTAGATTTGAAAAAGTGGAAGAAATGGAGAATGTTAAAGAAAGAATTAGAGAAATATGCAAAGAAACTTATATAGATGGAACTTCTACAGAAGTTGACTTTATAAGCGAAATGATGGCATTTGAGACTACAGAAGATGTTATGAGATTTCATAAATTTGTAAATACAGTATCTAAAGAAAATGGGTTTGGAGAATTAAATGCTAAGAGACTTGGAGGTAGTTCAGATGCTAGTTATTTGACAATTGCAAACGTTCCCACAATCTGCTCTTTTGGTGTAAGAGGAGAATGGAATCATACATCAAGAGAATACGCATTAGTAAATTCGATGTTTGAGAGGGTGAAATTAATTTCTACAATTATTTTAAATTTAGATAAATTTGAGGTATAAAGGGGGATTTTATATGGATAAAACAACTGGAGATAATAAGGTAACATGGAAAGGGTATCTGTCTTTATTTATATTGATAGTATTATTTTCAGGAATATTTAAGGATAGTCAAGGATTTCTTAAAGCACTAGATTTTGCAAATCTCACAGGTTCATTTGGTACTATCTCAGATGGTGTAGATTTTATGGGGAAAGGAGGAACTGGAGCAAAAGATGGATTCTTATTTGCACTGACTTTAATACCAACTGTCTGTTTTGCTGTAGGTCTTATAGATGTAGTTGAGTCTATGGGAGGAATGAAAGCAGCATCAAAAATATTCAATCCATTGCTTAGACCTATACTTGGTATACCTGGTATAGCAGGTATAGCATTTGTATCTTCATTTACTAGTTCAGATGTTGCTTCAATAATGACAAAAGAATTGTATGAAAGTGGAGAAATAACTGATGATGAAAGAACTATATTTGTAGCATATCAATATGCTGGTTCAGCTGTTATATTAAACACAATAAATACTCAAGCTCCACTTTTACCAATAGCATTATTGGCATTAGGCCCAATAATCCTTATAGAGATATTCTGTAAGATACTTGGTGCCAATCTAGTTAGATTAATTATAAGTATAAAAAATAAAAAGACTAAGGAGGCTGTGTAGTATGAGTCAACAAACTAATGGAAATGCAATTGTAAATAGTAAACCTAAGAAAACTGCTGTTGAAACATTTATGGGGGGAGCAAAAAAAGGTTTCTACATAGGTGTTGAACAAATATTACCAGCTATGATAATGGGTTATGTAATAGTACAGTTTTTACAATTAACTGGACTAGTTGATATTTTAGGAAGTGTTTTTGGACCAGTAATGGGTATTTTTGGACTACCTGGAGAATCAGTTGTAGTTTTGATAGCAGCGTTCTTTGCTAAGGCAGCAGGAGCAGCTACAGCAGCAAACTTATTTGCACAAGGTCTAATTACTGCACCACAAGCAACTATATTAATTATGCCATGTATGTTAATGGGTACTCTAGTTGGTCATTATGCAAGAATAGTACTTGTAGCAAATGCTAGTACTAAGTATAGAGTGTTATTGCTGGCAGTTCCAATATTTGATGCAGTAGTGGGAATGTTGATAGTAAGAGTTTTACTTACTGTTATGGGATTAATGTAGATAAAATAAAATTATAACCTAATTATAAAGTATGTATGAGAATCTATATATGCAGAAATTGACAAATATAATAATTATATACTAATTAAAAAAGAAGAGGTTATCTCAAAATAGAGATAAACCTCTTCTTCATTGTTGAAATGATGAAAACATATTTTCTTTTTACATTTTTAATGACGATATTATAATAAATACATTTTGAAATTAATATAAATATGTTTTTAAAGTAGAATTTGTTGTGAATTTCCACGTATATCCACTTTGATAACTTTTTCTATTGTATCTCCTCTAAAACCTAACAAATTACTTGTCAAGTTTGCAGTAGAACAAGAATGATTAGGTATGATTCTTATTCTATCACCAATTTTTATATTAGTTTCACCATTTACTTTAATTTTTCCAACTTCTTCTGAAAGTGAATCAATAGTAAGTTCTGGATGTCCACAAACTCTGCCATAGCCAACAATACTACTATTTCCATGTGCACCTTTATCAAGTCCAAGACACTTGCTTCCACAATCTACTAAATAATATCCACTGCTATTTTTTGAGATTACAGTGCACATAACAGTAAGAGCACACATATCTTCAGTAGCACAACCTAGACCTATTTGTATAGCATCGTAGTATACATAGTTTCCAGGTCTTACAGCAGTTATAGTTTTAGAAGCAGCTTCAGCTTCAACTGTTGGAGTACTACCAGAAGCTACAATTTCTACATTGAATCCATTATCAGTTAAAGCCTTGCATGCTTTCTCTAAAGAAGAATCTTCTTGAATACACACATCTGGAACTCCTTCTGGGGAACTACAACCATAGACTTGTCCTGGATGTGAGCTTATACCAACGATTTTTATGTTTTCTAGTTTTGAAATTGCAGTAGCAAGTTCAACTACTTTTTCTGGCTCAATTCCAAAACGATGTAAGCCACAATCTACAATGATAAGTAATTTACATTCAACTTTAGCCTTAGAAAAAGCTTCACTGTAAGCTTTAGCACACTCTAGATTATCTGTAGCACATATTAAATTTATTTTTGATGCCATAGATAAGATTCTATTTATATTTGCATCTCCCATGTAAGGGTAAGCCAACATAATATCTTCAAAGCCAGATTTCATTAAACATTCAGCCTCATCAAGTGTTCCAACTAGAAATCCAGTGGCTCCTGCATCTTTTTGAAGTTTTGCAATATAGGTACTTTTATGCGTCTTAAGCATAGGCCAAAGTTGCTTATTATTCTTTGAACAAATTTGTTGAACTGTATCAATATTCTTTTCTAACTGGTCTAAATCTAGTAAAAAACTTGGAGTAGCAATTTCTGAAATTTTCATGTCATTTACCACCTTTCAACAAAAGTAAAATTAACTATAAGTATTAAAGTCATTATGTTAAAATAATAGCTTTACAATATTAATAGCTTATAATTATATTATAGAACCAGTATTAAGTGAGAGCAATGTTTATTTAGACTAATTGGAATTTTCAATAAATTATTGTATTTTTAAATTATTTATATAATAATTTTTAAAATTAATGCCAACTTTATTTAAATTTGTTTTAGGAAATATTAATAGGGTATCATTGAATGAGTAAAAAAGTGATATTTACATAGAATAATCACACTATAAATATTGGAGGTATTAAATATGAGAAAAGTAGTACTTTACATTGCAATGAGTTTAGATGGATATATAGCTGAGGAAAATGGTAGTGTAGGTTTTTTAGATGAGATATATCCAGATTTTCAACAGGAGGAAGATTATAATACTTTCTACAATACAATTGATACTATTATTATGGGAAATTCAACATATACACAGATTGTAAATGAACTTAGTCCTGCTCAGTGGTATTATAAAGGTAAAGAATGTTATGTATACTCAAATACAGTTAATGGAACAACTGAAAATGTAAAGTATACAAATTTAGAACCCCAAAAACTAATTGAGCAACTTGGGAAAGAGAATAATAAAAAAGATATTTGGATAGTTGGAGGAAGTGACATAGTAAAATTATTTATGAAAGATAATCTAATTGATGATTATTATATCTATATAATGCCAATAATATTGGGTAAAGGGATTCCATTGTTTAAATCTGGTATAAACAAGACGAATTTAAACTTTAAGAGACTTAGTAATATTGGAGAACTTGTAAAATTAGAGTACAGTAAAAAATAAGAATAAAGTGCATGCCAATTTGTTATAACGTTATGAAATAAAGCATTTAAAAGACTTTTGGCTATATGAATTGACATTACTTGCCAAATGTGTTAACATATAAGCGACTTGTCGGAGGGTGTATTAAAAAGAATATGCTGGAGAAGAGAGTGCGTTAACTCTTTTCTCCTTTTTTTATAAAATTAAGTATTTATAAATTTGGTATTATTATGTAATTACACTACCTCAAAAACTAAGAAAGGAGAAACATATGAAATTAATTTTAAGTTATTTAAAGAATTATAAGTTGTTAATAGTATTAAATATACTGGCTATATTTAGTTTTGCATTAGTTGAATTGGGTATTCCAACAATAATAGCTAAAATAATTGATAATGGTATAGCAAATCAAAATATAGCTTACATAAAACAAATGGGAATAGTGATTGTTATTATTTCTGTTATAGGAGTTGTGGGTAGTATATTGTTGGGTTATTGTTCTGCAAAGGTGTCAACAAGTGTAACTAGAGATATAAGAAATGACATATTTAAAAAATCACAAGAATTTTCACATACTGAATATAATAAGTTTGGAGTTTCTTCAATGATTACAAGAACGACAAACGATGCATTTCAAATTCAGCAATTTGTGAATATACTACTAAGAACCGCTTTATTAACACCAGTCATGTTTATTATAAGTATAATAATGACTATTAGAACAAGTGTAGAACTTTCAATGGTATTAGCTATATCAGTACCTTTTATAATTATTGGGGTAGCAATAATAGCAAAGGTATCTCAAGCTATATCTTTAAAACAACAAAAAGGATTGGATAAATTAAACCTTATATCAAGGGAAAATTTAACAGGAATAAGAGTAATTAGAGCTTTTGGAAATGATGATTATGAAACAGAAAGGTTTGAAAAAACAAATACATATTATGCTAATGTTTCTAAAAAATTATTCAAGCTTATGTCAATTACTCAACCAGCATTCTTTTTACTATTAAATATAGCCGTTTTGGTTGTATTTTGGATTTCAAGTGAGAAGATAAATATTGGAGAACTTCAAGTTGGACAATTGGTTGCATTTTTGGAATATCTTTTTCATGCTATGTTTTCAATTATGCTTTTCTCGATGGTATTTATTATGTATCCAAGAGCAGAAGTGTCTGCAAATAGAATAAAGGAACTTTTAAATGAGGAACCACTTATAAAAAATCCTGAAAATGGAATCAAAGATACTGAAAATAAAGGCATTATAGAATTTGATGATGTAACTTTTACTTATCCAGATGGAGAGGCTTCAGTACTTAAGGATATTTCATTTACTGCAAAAACAGGTGAAACAGTTGCTTTTATAGGAAGTACTGGTAGTGGAAAAAGTACTCTTATTAACTTGATACCTAGATTTTATGATGTAACAGAAGGTAGTATTAGGATAAATGGAGTAGATATAAGAGAATATGATTTGAAGGCTTTAAGAAAGAAGATAGGATTTATACCTCAAAAATCATTACTATTTACTGGTAGTATAGCAAACAATATTAGATTTGGTAAACATAAGGCAGGAGAATCAGAACTAGAATATTCAGCAAAAGTTGCGCAAGCATATGAATTTATATCAAAAAAACCTAGAAAATTCGATGAATTAATTAGTGAAGGTGGAGCAAATGTATCAGGAGGTCAAAAACAGAGACTTTCTATTGCAAGAGCTATTATAAGAAGACCTGAAATATATATTTTTGATGATAGTTTTTCTGCACTTGATTTTAAAACTGATGCAATACTTCGTTCTAAGTTAAAGAAAGAAACAAAAGAGGCAATTGTATTGATTGTTGCACAGAGAATTAGTTCTATTATTGATGCTGATAAGATTATAGTACTCAATGAGGGGCAAGTTGTCGGAATGGGAACTCATAAGGAACTATTAAAGAATTGTGAAATATACTATGAAATTGCAACATCTCAGTTGAAAAAGGAGGAATTGGAATAATGAAAAAGTCTAAAGGTTTTAAAAAAACAATTGGTAGACTTCTTCCATTTGTAAAACGATATAAATTTTCCTTTATTATAGCTATTATATGTATAATTTCAGCAGCCACTATGAATGCAATTGCTCCTAAAACAGAGGGATTAATAATAACACAATTAACTAAAGACGTAATTCGTATAGCGAAAGGAATACCTGGAGCATCTGTAAATTTTAATTATGTAATAAAAATATTGGTGCTTTTAGCATGTATATATGTTGCCAATGCAATTTTCACTTATGTTTCAAGTTTTTTACTTACAAATGCTATCCAAAATACGATGAGAGATTTAAGAAATGAAGTAGAAAATAAGATAAGAAGATTGCCAATTAGTTACTTTGATAGTAATAGCTTTGGAGATGTGTTAAGCCGTATATCAAACGACGTAGATACAATATCAAATGCCCTACAACAGAGCTTCATGCAAATTGTAAATTCAATCTTAGTAATAATCTTAGCACTTTCAATGATGTTTACAATTAACACATATATGGCAATTATAGCCCTTTTTATAATTCCAATTAGTTATTTTGTATCCAAGTTTATAGTAAAAAAATCACAAAATAGATTTTCATTACAGCAAAATGCTCTTGGAAAACTAAATGGAAAAGTACAAGAAATGTATACTGGGTTTAATGAGATAAAATTATATGGAAAAGAAGAAGACTCTATAAAAGAATTTAAAAAAGTAAATCAAGAACTTTGTGAAAATGGATTTAAGGCGCAATTTATATCAAGTATGATGAATCCAATGGTTTCATTAGTAACTTATTTTGGAATTGCAGCAGTAGCAGTTGTTGGTTCTATATATGCAGTAAGTGGAGGAATAACAGTCGGAAATTTACAGGCATTTGTACGTTATATATGGCAGATAAATCAGCCTCTTTCACAAATGACACAATTGTCAACTGTAATACAATCTTCTTTTGCAGCAATAGAGCGTGTGTTTGAAATCTTGGATGAAGAAGAGGAAATACCTGATGCTGAAAATTCAATTAAGATAGAAGATGTAAAAGGTAATGTTACATTTGAGCATGTCAATTTTGGTTATGGAGAAGATGCAACCTTAATAGAAGATTTAAATGCAGAAATAAAAAGTGGTCAGATGGTAGCTATTGTTGGACCTACTGGAGCAGGTAAAACAACATTAATAAACTTATTGATGAGGTTTTATGATGTTAAGAAGGGGGCTATTAAAATTGATGGGGTAGACATAAGGGATATGAAACGTAAAGATTTACGTTCGATGTTTGGTATGGTACTTCAAGATACATGGCTATTTAATGGAACCATTTTTGAAAATATAGAATATGGTAGATTTGGAGCTACTAAAGAAGAAATTATACAGGCAGCAAAAGTAGCAAATGTGCATCATTTTATAACTACTCTTCCAGATGGATATAATATGTTCTTAAATGAAGAAGCATCTAATATATCTTTGGGAGAAAAACAACTTTTAACCATAGCTAGAGCTTTTATATCAGACCCTTCAATATTGATACTTGATGAAGCTACTAGTTCTGTTGATACTAGATTAGAACTTATGCTTCAAAAAGCAATGAGAAATCTTATGAATGGTAGAACTAGTTTTGTTATAGCACATAGACTTTCTACGATTCGTAATGCTGACTTGATTTTAGTTATGAATAATGGAAGTATTATAGAGCAGGGGAATCATGAAGAACTTATGGAAAAAGGTGGATTTTATGAGAAGCTTTATAATAGTCAATTTGCAGATACAGAATCTGAATAGATAGCATAAAAATTTTTATAGAATTTTGTAATAAATTTAAATATTAATAATATAATTAAAAAGAGTATCAGTAAGTTATTTTGTAAATTTACTGATACTCTTTGGTTTTAAGACTAAAGGTACTTATAATTCACAACTAGTCTTGTTACATCTGATAACCAGAATTACAGTACTTTTCTTTTTTACCTTTTTGTTCTCTGACATATAATAATTCGCTTAACTTATCAATGTAATAACAATCATCACTTATGCGAATTAAACTAGTCAGATAATAACCATCTTTACTTCTAGGAATCTTTTTATTTATTGCTAAATCAATAGCTGTCTTTGCTGCTTCAAAATGCTTTAAATGTGTGTGACCTTCTTCAAAACTCTTTCTAGTATTATAAACTACATAACCTTTTTTAACTTGAAAAACTATAAATTCTTTCTTTTCATATATTTTATTAAACATTCAATCAGCCCTTCTCAAGATAGTTTTATAGCATAACATTAGAAGCTCCTAAAAAATTTTACAAAGAACATAAATATTTTATAAATTATAAAACTAAAACTATAATTTATAAAGATAATTTTCTTATTACCTATATGATAATACATATAGATTAAAATTAAATTATCTTTAAGTTAAACCAAAGTAAAATAAAAGACTAGTTATAATATTTATATGAAAAAGTACAAAATATAGTATAAGAATATAGAAAATTTAATTTATTTATTTACAATTTTTATTTCCATATGTGTACTTACCTTCAGATACCTTGTCATCATGGAAATATATTCTTTCACAGCTTTTATCTCCCCATAGAATGTTTTTTGTTATTTTGTGGGATGTATCTCCTGTAAATACTTCGGCGACAGTAGTATCTGTAACATCACAATAAAGAGATGCAAATTTTTTAAACCAAGGATTTTCCTCAAATCTTGAAAGCCAGGAAGCACCATAAGGGCAATGCAACTCTTCAAATTCAGGAACCCAGCCTAAGAATGGAACATCAGTTGTGCTAATAATATTGTCTGCAATTAATTCCTCTCCATTTTCATGAGCTCTTTCTCTCATAGCAATAGCTCTTTCTTCAGACCTTTCAAACAAAACTTTCTTTAATATTTCGCTAGTTTTATCTTCTCCAAGCTCTTCAAATAACACTTTGGAAAAATAAAAATATAAGTCACCAAAATGCTTACATGCCATACGAACTTCTTCAATGGCATAATCTTTGTCGATTGTTTCATTAGTTACAACATCTTCGTTCAAAAAAATCACTCCTTAAAATAATATTAGTTACACTATAATTATAGATTATTTTTTATAACTAGGAAATTAATTTAATATAAATATAATTTTACCAAAGATGATATTAAAATATTTTATTGTTGCAGAAATCTTCTAAATTAATGTATTTAGGAGTTTCCATATGAACGAGTGTCGTTCTGTAAACATCTTCAATACATCCATTCGCTATATTATTAAAAATATCTGTATGCTCTTTTAATGTTGTTTCAAGTCTTCCCTCATGTGACAATGAGTCAAGAGCTAGTTTTTTTATTCTGTACATATAACTGTTAAACATCTTATCAAATTCAGTATTTTGAGCATATGAGACTATTGTTGTGTGAAATAATGTATCGTATTCAGCAAATGAATTTAAGTTTTTATCACCTAATAAAATATCTTTTTGTTTATCTAAAAGAGATTTTAATTTACTTATAGTTTCAATTGCTCTAGGTTCTTTGTATTGACTTGTAATTAAAAAAGTACAAAATCCTTCTATCGCAGAGCGTATTTGGAATATCTCTACAATTTCATTTGCTGTAATTTGATGAATTCTAAAACCTTTACTTGGAATTATATCTATAAATCCATCTTGGCTAAGCCTTTGAAGAGCATCTCTTATTGGCGTTCTGGAGATACCTATTTCACTAGCAAGCTTTGTCTCGGAATATATTTCATTTTCTACTATTTCTCCAGACAGTATCAATTCTTTTAAGTAGTCATATGCTTGTTCTTGTAATCTTTTAAATGTAGCCATATATAATACCCCCTAAACAATATAAAAATACAAAAACTTATATAATTTTAAGCATACAACATAGTAAAAATAAGGTCAATCTTTTGAAATCTAAATTATATATAAGATGACAAAATATGAAAAATTGTTGGATAGTGATATATGATTTATATTAGAACTAGATTAATTTAAATATATAAATTATATGAGAAGTAGAGTGTAGTATTTTAAATTAATAGTATGTATTAAATATCATATAGAATAACTAAATACAATATAAATGTATAAAAAATACAATTTATTGTTAAAATAAATACTTTTAGAATTTATATTGACCGGTATACTGGTGTGTAGTATACTCTAAATCATAAAAAACCGTTTTCAAAAATGTGAAGATATGGAGGAAGATAAAATGAAGTTAGGATTTATTGGATTAGGAATAATGGGAAAACCAATGGCAAAAAATTTATTGAAAGATGGATGTAATCTTTTTGTGTATGATATTAATAAATCTGCTGTGGATGAACTTATATCATGTGGAGCAAAATATTCAAGTGTTTTAGAAATGGGTAAAGAGTGTGAGCTAGTATTTACAATTCTTCCAAATGGAGCTATTGTACAGGATGTATTATTTGGAGTAGATGGTTTGACAAAGACTCTAAAAGAAGGAAGTATAATAGTGGATATGAGTTCAGTTACTCCTACAGAATCTGTTTTGTGTGCAAATAAGTTAAAAGAAATGAACTTCGAATTTATAGATTCTCCAGTAAGTGGAGGAGAGCCAAAAGCAATTGATGGTACACTTGCTTTTATGGCTGGTGGCAAGGAAGAAATCTATAAAAAAGTAGAGCCATTTTTTAATATAATGGGGAGTTCATCTATTTTAATTGGAGATAATGGAAGTGGAAGTGTTACAAAACTTACAAATCAAGTAATAGTTAATTTGACAATAGCAGCAGTATCTGAGGCATTTGTACTTGCAGCAAAAGCAGGAGCAGACCCAGAAAAAGTCTATAAGGCAATAAGAGGAGGTCTAGCTGGCAGTACAATATTGGATGCAAAGATACCAATGATTATGAATCGTGACTTTAAACCAGGTGGTAAAATATCTATTAATCTAAAAGATATTAAGAATGTAATGCAGACAGCACACAATTTAGATGTGCCACTACCTATGACAAGTCAACTATTAGAAATCATGCAGACACTAAAAGTACATGGGCATTTAGAAGATGACCATGGTGCAATAGCACAGTATTTTGAAAAATTAGCAGATGTTGAAATAAAGAAACATAATGATTAATTTTAAATACATTGATGTAGTAGTAAATACATATTATTAAGATTAGATTATATAAATACAGCAAAGTTAAGTTATCATAGTAAAGAAAAAATAAGATTGATAAAATAATAAAGTAGAATGATAGAGGGGTAAAAATTATGATTACAGGATATGGACTTTTGATAGCATTTGTTATATCTATAGGAATTTTACTTGTATCGATTATTAAGTTTAAAGTAAATCCATTTTTAGCATTACTTATAACATCGATAATTACAGGTTTTATGGTTAGAATGCCTATAAATGAAATTTCAACTACAATATCGACTGGGTTTGGAAATACATTAGGAAGTATAGGTATTGTAATTGGACTTGGAATAATATTTGGAAATATTCTTTCAGAGTCAAGAGCTACAGAATCTATCGCAAAAGGTTTGTTAGCTAAAACAGGAGAAAAAAATAGTGCATTAGCTGTAACTACAGCAGGATTTTTAATCTCAATTCCAGTCTTTATGGATGCAGCTTTCGTTATAATGATGCCTATAATTAAGTATGTTTCAAGGGTAACTAAGAAATCTCTAATGGTCTTTGTATGTGCATTAGGGGTTGGGACTATAGTAGGACATGCACTTGTAATACCTACACCAGGACCTTTGGCAGTTGCAGCAAATGTAAATGCGAATGTGGGTAGTTTTATACTTTATTCTATAATTGTTGCTTTTCCAGCTGCTCTTGTAGGTGGATGGCTTTATGGAAAACGTTTTGAGAAATATCCGTCTTATGCAATTGATGAGAATGATAGAGAAAAAAATTTAGAACAGGGAGAAGATAGCATTAAGCTTGAAAATGATAACTCTTCTGAAGTACCAGGTTTTGGAATTTCTATGTTCTCTTTATTATTTCCAATACTTCTTATACTTGTATCAAATGTATTTAGTATGTTTGTGGAAAAAGGTTCTAAAATTAGTGGAATACTTGCATTTATAGGAGATAAAAACATAGCAATACTTCTTGGGATATTAGTAGCAATAGTATTTTTAAAGAAATACATAAGTAAACCTATGGGAGACGTTGTTATCGAAGCTGCCGATTCAGCTGGTTTAATACTATTAATAACAGGCTCAGGGGGAGCATTTGGTAGTGTTATAAATGCAAGTGGTATAGGTAATTTCTTAGTTGATACTATGTCTGGTCTTAGTATATCAGTTATAGTACTTGGGTTCTTGTTAAGTGCACTACTTAGGATTTCTCAAGGTTCTGCTACTGTAGCCCTAGTAACGACATCGTCAATTTTAGGGCCTACGATTTTGGCAACTGGTATGTCACCAGTTTTAGTAGGGCTTGCTATATGTGCTGGAGGAGTTGGTTTTTCTCTTCCAAATGATTCTGGGTTCTGGGTACTCTCAAGATTTAGTGGGTTATCAGTTAAAGATACTTTAAATTCTTGGACAATTGGAGGAACTATTGCTGGTGTTGTAGCATTTATAATGGTTCTATTACTTAGTGTTATAAATGGAATTATACCACTTCCAGGATTATAAATAATAAACTATTGAGTTATATTATATAGGTTATATTCAGATTACATAAATTACATAAAGGGGCGTTTTAAATGAGAGAAGTAAAACCAATTAGCATAGATATACTTAATACTTTTAAAGAAGTAGATGAGGATAAATTAAATGAACTTCTTGTAACTGAACTTAAAAATTTAGATAGAAAGATAATCGTATTAGATGATGACCCAACAGGCGTGCAGACTGTTCATGATATTTCTGTTTATACTGATTGGGACAAAGATAGTATAGAACAAGGTTTTAATGAAGAAAATAGTATGTTTTTTATACTTACTAATTCAAGAGGATTTACTGTTAATCAAACAACAGAAGCACATAGAGAAATATCAAAAAATATTGTGGATGTATCTAAAAAAACTAATAAGGATTTTATAATTATAAGTCGTAGTGATTCTACAATGAGAGGACACTATCCTCTTGAAACCGATTTGTTAAAAAGTGAAGTAGAGAAATTATCAGGAAAGACATATGATGGTGAAATAATAATGCCATTTTTTAAAGAAGGTGGCAGATTCACTATAGATAATATACATTATGTTAAAGAAGAAGAAATGCTTATACCAGCAGGGATGACTGAATTTGCAAAAGACAAGTCTTTTGGTTATAAAGCTTCTGATATAGGTGAGTGGTGTGAAGAAAAGACAAATGGAAAGTACAAGTCTAATGATATGATATACATTTCTTCTGAAGAGCTTAGAGGACTAAAGATTAAAGCTATAACAGAAAAACTTAAAATGGTTAAAGATTTCAATAAAGTCATTGTAAATGCAACTGACTATGTAGACGTAAAGGTATTTGCAATTGCATTTATACGTGCAGTAAATAGTGGAAAAGAGTTTATGTTTAGAAGTGCTGCTGCTATAACAAAGGTTCTTGGAGGAGTGAGTGATAAGGCATTACTTACTAAAGATGAGTTAGTTTCAAAAGATAATACTAATGGAGGGATTATACTTGTTGGTTCACATGTAAATAAGACCACTCAGCAATTAGAAGAACTTAAAAATTGTAAATATCCGATAGAATTTATAGAGTTTAATCAACATTTAGTTCTACAGGAAAATGGTCTAAAAAATGAAGTAAAAAGAGTTATACAAGTAGTAGAAGAAAAAATAAGTAGTGGAAAAACGGTTGCTGTTTATACTAGGCGAGAGCGTTTTGATTTAGATACAAACGATAAAGATAAACAACTTATGATTTCTGTAGAGATATCAGATGCTGTTACTAGTATAATTGGTATGCTTAATGTAAGGCCTAACTTCATTATAGCTAAAGGTGGGATTACATCTAGTGATGTTGGTACTAAAGCACTTAAAGTAAAAAAAGCTACAGTAATGGGGCAAATAAAACCTGGTATACCAGTATGGATGACAGGTAAAGAAAGTAAATTTCCTAATATGCCATATATAATTTTCCCTGGTAATGTTGGAGAAGTCAGTACACTTAAAGAATCTGTTGAGATACTGATGGATTAGAATATCAATGGATTAGAGTATTTTATAAAAAATACTCTAATCCTTACTATTATGTATTAATATTTTTATTATTGAATTTATATTATGTTTATTAAACTATTTATCTTTTTTTATTGATTTAATGTCTTCTTTGATTTTATTCAAAATATCTTTATGTTTATTAGAGCTAATATTAGGGAATGCTTTGATAATACGTCTATGAAGTAATTTGTGGTTAGACAATAAATTATTAAGTTTATTTTTAAGTTCATCAATACGGTTTCTAACATAACGATAGTTTTCTTTTTCCTTAAGTATTTCAAATCTATCTTCTAAAGTCTCAAGTCTATTTTCAATCAAAGACTCAAGTTTGTTTTCAATAGTTTCCTGTGTAATAAGTTTGTAGTATTCTTTTTTATCTTTTAATTCTTTAATTATAAGATTGATTTGTTTTAATTTGCCATTTAATTGTAAGATTGTATGTACTGTAATTACTAAATCTAAAACAAAATAAACTTCTATAGATATAGCCAGTATAGATAGTATATTTTTAGGGATAGAGTTAATTAAATCAACTACAATAGGATGTACTATAAGCATTACAATTAATGATAATACACCAAACATAAGTGAATTTTCTAGACAAACTCTGCCATGAATATTAAATTTGTGCTTAGAATAATCCCACCAGGTCATATTAAATATTTTTTCTAATGCAAAGCTTGTAAGATATTCCATTATACTAGTTATAATTATACTAAATAAAAACAACAAGGGAATATTGTGTACAAAAGGAGTTAATGTAGCAACTATCGCTAATGCTCCAAAGCCATATATAGGACAAAATGGTCCATTTAAAAAACCTCTATTTACAAATTTCTTTTGTAAAATTGAACAATATGTAGTCTCACAACACCATCCTATAAAACTATAAATTACAAAATAAAGAAATTGAATGTAAAATATACTCATAAGCACCTCATTTCTAGTTAATATAACACTATATACTCGATATTTTATTTTTATGACTAATTTATTTAAAATTCAATTTACATATTGATTATACCAATTTATAGAAATTTATCAAATTTAATTACAGTTATAATATTATATATGATTATAATAATGAGATTTTATTCAAAATAAATAAGGGTGTCAAGTATAATCAAACTAATAGTTGTAGATACTCTACACTATGTTAGTTTAGTCATATTTGACACCCTTATATTTATTTATATTGTGATTATTTGCATTTAAAGCTAGAACAACATGTTTCAACATAAAGATTTACTCTATCAGTTTCAGGAGCAACCAATATATTGTCAAGTGTACATAAACTACCATCTTTATTGTATTCACAGTTTTTTACACTACAAACTAATTCTTCACAATTTCTATTATTAACATTGCTTGATAGATTGCTGTAAATAGACTCATCTAAAAATGAACTACAACAAGTATGTCTATCATTGTGAGCTTTTTCACCATTTATAAAAATTTTATCTGCATAACATATATGGCTATTATTATGTGAGCAGTTAGTTACATTACAATTTATTCTTTCCAAAGTTATTACCTCCTAAACGATTATTTATTATAAATTATGTCCATATAATTACAAGAATATAACCTTTAAGAGAAAACTCTCTTTTATAAAATATCTATTCTTAGAGTAATTTGAAATGTAAATATATTTTCTTCTAAAATTTACCTAAATTGTATAAAAACTTACAGCTTGGAGAAAATAATAGAAAAAGGAGGCGTAATCAATGTTTGAAAAGAAGAAAAAAGAATTATTTCCTTGGAAAATATCTGCCTTAATACTAGTAGGAGTATTTGTATTAAGTAGTGGAGTTTATATAGGGACAAGATTAAAACATAATGGAGTTCAAACTGGTGAAGTTGTAAGTACTAGTGCGAATATGAATGAAAAGTCAAAAGAAGCTTTTGGATTAAATAAAAATTGTGAAGTTTGGCTTCAAAGTGAAGGCGAAAATGAAACTAATTATAAGAGAACACTTACAATGGCTGGGATAGTTCCAGAATCATTATTAGATAAGACAAAATCAGAAATAGTATCATATTTTAAAAAAGAGTATCCAAGTAAAGAAATAAAGAGTATGGATAAAAATGAAATCGTACTAGTAGAATCTAAATATAGTGACACTAAAGATGTACAAGCAATGAATGCCACTATAAAAGGTAAATATACGATTGAAAATGATAATGGAAATATAGCATTATATAAATATGATAATAGTGGAAATAAAACCTTAGTAGAAAAAACAAAAATAAGAATAGATTCACTTCCTAAGACAGTTCAAGATGAAATCAAAAAAGGTGTAGTTATGGATACTGAAGAAGATGCTTATTCAAGATTGGAAGACTTTGCAAGTTAATACTAAGTAAGTTAATATTAAAATTGTAGTCACATTTAATTCCTATAAAATACCATAATTTATTTGTACTAAATATAAAAGTTATACTGAAGTAAAATCTTGCTTTGGTATGACTTTTTTATTTTATTTTATATTTTACATATACCATTTTATGATTTGTTAATATTATTTATGGTATAATAATTTAGAACATAAGTTTTTATGAGAAATACATTTTGGTATTTCTTTTATTTTTAGGGGGAATTTAAAAAAATGATAATATTGGGGATTGACCCAGGTATAGCTATAGTTGGATATGGTATAGTTGAATACAAAAATAGCAAGTTTAAGGTAATAGATTATGGAGCAGTGACAACACCTGCACACATGAATATATCGAGAAGATTGGAACTTGTATATAAAGGAATTGATACAATCGTAAAGAATTACAATATAGATGAAGTTGGAATGGAAGAATTATTCTTTAACAAGAATGTAAAAACAGCTATAACAGTTGCACAAGCTAGAGGTGTTACTATGCTTGCATGTGCTCATAATGGGAAGCCAGTGTATGAATACACTCCACTTCAAGTAAAACAAGGTGTAGTTGGATATGGAAGAGCAGATAAGGCACAAGTTCAACAGATGGTAACTTCATTTTTGAATTTAAAAAAGGTTCCAAAACCAGATGATGTTGCAGATGCCTTAGCTGTGGCTATTTGCCATGCTCATTCAAATAAGCTTGAAAAAACTCTAAAGAATATAGGTGGTAAGTATGTATAGTTATATAAAAGGTACAATAGAAGAGATTTATATAGATAATATAGTTATTGAAAATAATGGTATAGGATATAAGGTAAATGTATCATCCAATACAATCATGAATTTACAAGTGGGAGAAGCTACAAAAATATATACTAAACTAATTGTGAGAGAAGATGATATGAGCCTTTGTGGTTTTGTAAGTAGGGAGGAACTTAAGATGTTTGAGTTACTTACATCTGTATCTAAGATAGGGCCTAAGGTGGCACTTTCAATACTATCATTTGCATCACCAGCACAGTTAGGAGCGTATATTTTAAGTG
The DNA here is from genome assembly GCF_020657835.1 of Clostridioides sp. ZZV14-6387. Lineage (NCBI taxonomy): Bacteria > Bacillati > Bacillota > Clostridia > Peptostreptococcales > Peptostreptococcaceae > Clostridioides > Clostridioides sp. ZZV14-6387. Next base: position 121,659 of record NZ_JAGWCW010000009.1, on the reverse strand, counting down.
AAGATATTGGAAAGCTATCCAAAGCTCCTGGTGTTGGGAAAAAGACAGCAGAAAGAATTGTCTTAGAACTTAAAGACAAGGTAGACAAAAACAACATAGAATTTGAACCAACATTATTATCACAAAAACCTACCTTAATATCTCAAGATGAGTCTGTGGATGCACTTGTAGCCTTAGGTTATACATTATCAGAGTCAAAAGATGCAGTTCAAAAGTGTAAAAAGGATGGTATGGATACAGAAGCCATTATAAAAAAAGCACTTACATATATAATGAGTAAATCTTTAAAATAACATTTAGACTTTAAAATAATATTTAAAGTATAGAGGTAGATTTCAAAATATCACAGTAGATTTCCAAAAGTACGAGAGGAGGGGTATAAATGCAAGGTTTTGAAGATGAAAATAGAATAATAACTTCTACAATGAAGACAGAAGATATAGATATAGAAAATAGTCTAAGACCAAAGACTCTAGAAGATTATTTAGGTCAAGAAAAATCCAAGGAGCAACTTAGCATATTTATAGAGGCAGCTAAATCAAGAAATGAGCAGTTAGACCATGTGCTTTTATATGGACCACCAGGTCTTGGAAAGACTACTCTAGCTAGCATAATAGCTAATGAGATGGGTGTAAATTTAAGGATTACATCAGGTCCTGCAATAGAAAGAGCTGGGGATTTGGCAGCTATACTTACAAACTTAAATGAAAATGATGTCTTATTTATAGATGAGATACACAGAATCAACAGAAGTGTTGAAGAAGTTTTGTATCCAGCGATGGAAGACTTTTGTTTAGATATAATAATAGGAAAAGGACCATCTGCAAGGAGTATAAGACTTGACCTTCCTAAATTCACGCTTATTGGGGCTACAACAAGAGCTGGTATGCTTACAAATCCACTTAGAGATAGATTTGGTGTTATTTGTAAATTGGATTACTATACAGTTGATGAGCTTTCAAAAATAGTCCTTAGGTCATCACATATCTTAGATGCAGAAATACAATCTAATGGTGCTTTAGAGCTTGCAAAACGTTCAAGAGGGACTCCAAGAATAGCAAATAGATTATTAAAAAGAGTTAGGGATTTTGCACAAGTTAGAGCTGATGGAAAAATAACTGATGAGGTAGCAAAAGATGCACTAGAACTTTTAGGTGTTGATAATTTAGGGCTTGATTTTGTAGATGAGAAACTTCTTATGACTATAATAGAAAAATTTAGAGGGGGACCAGTTGGTCTTGATACATTAGCAGCTTCTATTGGTGAAGATAGAAATACGATAGAAGATGTATATGAGCCATATTTGCTTCAACTGGGTTTTATAAATAGAGGGCCTAGAGGGAGAGTAGCTATGCCATTAGCATATGAACACCTAAAAATTCCATATCCTAATGAAAAATAAAAATAGATTATATAAATACTTATAAAATAGAATAGTCATTAAATTTAAATATTTCTAAAATGGCTAAAAATTCAAACATATCCACAAAATGGTAATTACACCTGTAGATACTGTGGATAAATACACTGAAAATTGTGTGTACTGCATCTATATATTGTGGATAAGACGTGTATATCGTGGAAAAATATCTATATATTGTGGATATAATGTATGCTAAAAAGAGTAATTTCTTGATAGATTATGGTAATATTGTGGAAAATAAGTTGTTTTTTTGATATTATTGTAGCTAGAGAAATTTTAAGAGAGGAAGTTTAACATTGAAAACAAGTGATTTTAAATTTGACTTACCACAGGAACTTATAGCTCAAGTTCCTATAGAAGATAGAGCTAGTTCAAGATTGATGGTACTGGATAAAGAGACAGGAGATATTGAGCATAAAGTCTTTAGAGATGTAATAGAATATTTAAATCCAGGGGATTGTTTAGTTCTAAATAATACTAGAGTTATACCAGCTAGATTGATAGGTGAGAAGCTTGAAACTGGAGGAAAAATTGAGTTTCTATTATTAAAAAGAACTGAGGAAGATACTTGGCAAGCTCTAGTAAAACCAGGGAAAAGAGCAAAAGTAGGTACTAAGTTTTCTTTTGGAAATGGAAAGTTAATTGGAGAAGTTGTGGATTTATCAGATGAAGGCTCAAGAATTATAAAGTTCCATTACGATGGGATTTTTGAAGAAATCTTGGATGAACTTGGAAACATGCCACTACCTCCATATATAACTGCTAGATTGGATGAAAAAGAGAGATATCAAACTGTTTATTCAAAACATAATGGTTCAGCAGCAGCACCTACAGCAGGATTACACTTTACAGAAGAACTATTAAGCAAAATAAAAGAAAAAGGTGTGGATATAGCCTTTGTAACTTTACATGTTGGTTTAGGTACTTTTAGACCAGTAAAAGTAGATGATGTTTTAAATCATAAGATGCATTCAGAATATTATATGGTTAGTCAGGAAGCAGCTGACAAAATAAATAGAGCAAAAGAAAATGGAAATAATGTAATCTGTGTTGGAACTACTAGTTGTAGAACTATAGAGTCAGCCTGTAATGAAGATGGAAAGATGAAAGAAACTAGTGGATGGACAGAGATATTTATATATCCAGGTTATAAGTTTAAAGTTCTAGATAAGCTTATTACTAATTTTCATTTGCCAGAGTCTACATTGATAATGCTAGTAAGTGCTATTTGTGGAAAAGATAATGTTTTAAATGCATATAATGAGGCAGTAAAAGAAAGATATAGATTCTTCAGTTTTGGAGATGCTATGATTATAAAGTAGGGAGGTAATTGATGCATAGTTTACAAAAACAAAAAAAGAATAACCCTATATTAAAGATTGCTTTTATATTTGAACGTGTGTTAGCAGTGGTAGTTTTAATAGCTGTATTTCTAGGGACTGTAGATGTATTAAGACTTATGTGGGGAGCATATATAGTTGACTTTCAAAATCCGGTACAATACAGTCAGCTTAACGACTTCTTAGCGCAAATATTACTTTTAGTGATAGGTGTTGAACTTGTAGTAATGCTATCACTTCATATACCAGGAGCATTTATTGAGGCACTACTTTATGCTATAGCTAGAAAAATGTTGTTACTTCCTAAAAATGAAGGAATGATAGATGTTTTAATAGGTGTTATAGCTATTGCAGGACTTTTTGCTATAAAAAAGTTTTTAGTAACAAAAGACAAGAGTGCTCTTAATATAACGAGTATACATGATGAAGAAGCGATTAAAGAACAACAGGAAAAAGATGATAAAGATAAATCTATTTAGAAAATGTACTAGATAAATAGATTATTACAAGAATATATTAAAAAATAATGATAAATAAATATTACTAAGGAGAACTTTATGTACGCAGTAAGATACGAATTGATAAAAACTTGCAAACAGAGTGGTGCAAGGTTAGGAAGATTACACACTCCACATGGAATAATAGAAACACCAATATTTATGCCAGTTGGAACTCAAGCAACTGTCAAATCTATGACACCAGAAGAGCTAAAAGAGATTGGCTCACAAATAATACTTAGTAACACATACCATTTATATATGAGACCAGGTCATGAGCTTATAAAAAGAGCAGGTGGACTTCATAAGTTTATGAACTGGGATAAGCCAATACTTACAGATAGTGGTGGGTTCCAAGTATTTAGTTTAGGGCCTCTAAGAAAGATAAAAGAAGAAGGGGTAGAATTTAGGTCACATTTAGATGGTTCAAAACATTTTCTAACTCCAGAAAAGGCTATGGAAATACAAAATGCGTTGGGGTCAGATATAATGATGGCATTTGATGAGTGCGCACCATACCCAGCAGATAGAGAATATGTAAAAAATTCGTTAGAAAGAACAACAAGATGGTTAAAAAGATGTAAAGATGCCCATAATAATACAGATAAGCAAGCTTTATTTGGTATAATACAAGGTGGAATGTATAAAGATTTAAGAGAGCAATCAGCAAAGGAGATAACTAGCATTGATTTACCAGGATATGCTATTGGTGGACTTAGTGTTGGAGAGCCAAAGCCACTTATGTATGATGTACTAGAACATACAACTCCATTTATGCCAAAAGATAAACCAAGATATCTAATGGGAGTTGGTAGCCCAGATGATTTAGTGGAAGGTGTTATAAGAGGAGTAGACATGTTTGATTGTGTTTTACCTACTCGTATAGCTAGAAATGGGACTGCAATGACTAGTCAAGGTAAAGTAGTAGTAAGAAATGCAACTTATGCTGAAGACTTTACTCCACTTGACCCAGAGTGTGATTGTTATGCTTGTAAAAACTATTCAAGAGCTTATATAAGACATCTTATAAAAGCAAATGAAATATTAGGAGCTAGATTAATAACTACTCATAATCTTCATTTTTTACTAAATTTAATGAAGCAAATAAGACAAGCGATAATGGAAGATAGATTACTGGATTTTAGAAATGAATTTTTTGCAAAATATGGCTATGAAATATAGAGTTTGGACTATTAATTATAATCATTTTAATATATAATATTCAATAGTACTCAAAACTAAAAAAGTAAATACTTATATAGATATTTACAGTGTTTTACAAAAGAGTATAATTTATGAAGGAGTGAAAAATTAATGCCACAGCAACAAATAATGATGAGTATAGGTCTATGGGTAGTAGTAATAGCAATCTTTTATTTCCTAATGATTAGACCTCAAAAGAAAAAAGACAAACAATTAAAAGAAATGAGAAGTAGCCTAGGTGTAGGAGACAAGGTCGTTACAATAGGTGGAATAGTAGCTAATGTAGCTAAAGTTGAAGATGATGTTGTAATACTAGAGTTAGGACCAAATAGAACTAAAGTTCCATTTGAAAAATGGGCTATAGGTACAGTTAAATCTAAAAAAGAAGAAATAGAAGAAGAGTAAATTAGTAATTTAAAAGCCTTTTCTCGAATATATATTAATTTGAGAGGAGGTTTTTTTTATGGGAAAATCTAATTATATTTTTAAAGGTCTAGGGTATGCGTATATAATAACTTTGGCTGTTTTATTAGTGTATAACTTATTTTTGACATTTACAGATATTGGTGGGGATAATATAACCATGGTTTCATCATTTATAACTACCATTTCTGCAGCTATAGGGGGTTTTTATACTTCAAAACACATGAAAGAAAAAGGTCTTATATATGGACTTTTGGTTGGACTTTTGTACATAGTATGTATTTTTTTAACTGTGTTTTTAGCACAAGAAAAGTTTGTGTTTGAAGTAGGAATGATTTATAAGTTATTGTTAATATCAGCAGCGGGAGGTATTGGAGGCGTATTGGGCGTCAACTTTAAATAGAGTTTATATTAGAGTAGTTTTATGATATAATCAATAGGAAACAATTAGAAATGGAGGCGTTGAAAATGGAAAATAAACATGTAAAAACTTTATCTCAAGCTACTTTAAAGCAAAGTGCTGCAAAAGGTGGATGTGGAGAGTGTCAAACTTCTTGTCAATCAGCTTGTAAAACTTCTTGTACAGTTGCAAATCAAGAGTGTGAAAGATAGAAAATTATTGACTTAGTTATTTTCAAGAGGATACTTCAAAATGATTCTATTATCATTGAGAGGTATCCTCTTTTGTTTTACAATACTTCTTGTAATAAATAGTAGTCTTAAACTTTGTAAAATAGTTTAAATTAGTGATGTATATTTAATTTAAATAGAGAGGATTAATTAGTAAAAGTTGATATGATAATGTGCTTAAAATACGGATTTTTATGCAATTATTTTAAAATATATACTAGTAAATTATGTAAACTTATAAAATGTATTGATAAATAATATTATATATAATATTATTTATATGTGGGAAATACGAATATAAAAAAATTAAAAAACAATATTCGGAGGACATAAATATGTTGAGCAACAAGAAGAGAAGTATGGCAATAGTAATGGCAGGAGCCACAGTTATGAGTGCAGCAGCACCAATATTCGCAGATAACACTGTGTCAGAAAATGTTGATAAAAGTTACACAGTAAGTGCGAAAGATTCTACTAAATTAATTGAAGAAGTTAGAAAAGCATTAGAAATTAAGTTTGAAGAGACAAAAGCAGGAGCAAATGTAAATGACAGAGTTTACGATATAAAAGTAGACAATGTAACTTTAACTAATGCAACTCAATTACAAAACAAAATAAACGCATTAGTAGAAGGACAAAGTTTAAAAGTTACAATACAAGACAAAGGTCATCAAACTCTAGGTGGAAAAGTAGTTGACTATAAAATTGAAAACTATAAAACAGCCCAAGAAATAGTAGATGCAGTTAATGCTTTCAATGCAACTTTAGCAGAAGATTCTGATAGCAAATTAACAGCAACAATAAAATCTACAAGCTCAGTTGAAGTAAAAAGAGCAAAAGATTCAAAAAATGTTATTACTATAAATGTGGGAGACCAACACTTAGATTTCTCAAAACAAATAATATCAGAAGAAAGTACTTTTGAAGGCTATGAAAAGAAATATAGTGATATAGAATCAAAAGAATTACATACAATAACAGTTAAAAATGCAGATTTACAAGATGTATCAGCAGAAGATTTATTCGATGGAGTTAGATTGACTACATCAGGAAGAGAAATAGTTAATAAAGTTAAAAATGGATATTCTTTAACATTTGAAAATGTAGCTATACTTACTCAAGAGCAAGAAGATAGTGATGATAAAGATAAGCCAGAAAAATCAAGCTTCGATATGATTTTAAGCAAGACAAATGAAAAGCCAGAAACAATAAGTATATCAAGTAAAAATCATAAGTTAGTAAGAGATTTACACAAAGTATTAACTGATGTTAAAGATGGAAAAGAATTAAAGGTAGAAGTTTTATCTGGAGATTCAAGATTTACAACAGCAGTAGAGGTTAGCAAAGAGAGATTTAATGATGGAGCAGCAGAAGCAATAATATTAGTTGGAGAAGATGCTATAGTTGATGGATTGGCATCAGCACCACTTGCATCTCAAAAAAATGCACCAATACTATTATCAAAGAAAGATTCATTACCATCAGAAATAGAAGCTGAGATATTAAGAGTACTTGGAAGCAACTTATCTTCTAAGAAGATATATATAGTAGGTGGAGAATCTAAAATATCAAAAGAAACTGAAGAAAAACTTGCTAAGTTAGGTGTAAGTAAAGTTGAAAGAGTTTCTGGAGAAGATAGATTTGAGACTTCTTTAGAAATAGCAAAACAATTAAAAGATACATTTAAAACTGCTTTCGTAGTAGGTGGAAATGGAGAAGCAGATGCTATGAGTATATCTGCTAGAGCTGCTCAATTTGGTGCTCCAATAATAGTTACAGGTAACGAATTGGATGCTAAAGCTGAGAAGTTATTAAATGGAAAAGAATTAGAAATAGTTGGTGGAGAGAACTCTGTATCAAAAGACGTTGAAAACAAATTAGTTGAAATAGATTTAAATAATAAAGTTGAAAGATTAGCAGGAGAAAACAGAAAAGACACTAATGCTAAAGTAATCAACAAGTACTATGCAGGAGCAACTAAAGCATATGTTGCAAAAGATGGTTATGTAGGTGGAAATGGACAATTAGTTGATGCACTTACAGCAGCACCACTTGCAGCTAGTGCAAAGGCACCAATAATATTAACTACAGAAGAACTTTCTAAGTCACAAGAAGAAGTAGTTGAATTAAGACTTAAGAATGCTACTAAGTTAGTACAAATAGGTGAAGGAATAGCTAAAAATGCTATTGAGAAAATAGCAGAAAAAATAAACTTATTTACTAGAAACTAATAGTATATAAAATTTAAATTTGTAAGTTTATTTAGATAATGTTTAGCTAAGTAAGATATAATATAGATAATAAATAAGTATAAACAATTAAAATAGAAATAATGAAAAGATGGTATCTTAAAATAAGTTAGGATACCATCTTTTTATTGTTTTTGATTATTATATCTTGTGGTAGATGTTATCTTAAGATATTTATTTAAAAAACTTTATATATAAGAAAGGTTATAGAAAATAAATACTTATTAAATTATATTGTTTTAAGTGTATAACTTAATAAAACTTTTGAGCCTATCACTTAATTAAAGAAAATAAGTTATAATGTTTTGAATTTATGAATAATAAAAACTTTAATTATATTGTTTGAGTTAGATGGATAACTATGGTATCATATATAAAATATGGTAACAAAATTGTAACTTTTTATTAAGTCTAAGTAAAATCAATATAACAAAATTATAAAAACTAATATTGGGGGTAAAAAAATATGAAGAATAGTAGAAAGATATTTGCTATAGGACTTACACTATTTTTAGTAATGGTAAATACTCCTAGAGTAAATGCGCTCACATCAGTTGAACAAATAAAAGGAATTGACAGATATGAGACAGCAGCAAAAATAGCAGACAAACAAAACTATAATACAGCAATACTAATCAATTCGGATAATAGCTTGTCAGATGGCTTGAGCGCAAGTGGTTTAGCAGGAGCATTAAAAGCGCCTATTTTAATGACAAAACAAAATCAAATCCCAAATACTACAATGGAAAGATTAAATAAAGCAAAGAATGTATATATAATAGGTTCAGAATCAACTATCAGTAAAGGTATAGAAAATCAATTGATATCTAAAAATAAGGTTGTAGAGAGAATATTTGGCGAAAATAGATTTGATACAAGTGTAAAGATAGCTGAAAAAATCAAAGAAATTAAACCAATCGATAAGGTAATTATAGCTAATGGAATCACAGGAGAAGCAGATGCAATAAGTGCATCGCCAGTAGCAGCAAGAGATGGAGTACCTATAATACTTACAGATGGAAGCAGTGTAGGATTTGATACAACAGGATTAAAGAGTTATGCACTTGGTTCTAGCGAGATAATAAGTGATGAACTGGTTAAGAGTACAAATTCTGTTAGATTGGGTGGAACGGATAGATTTGACACAAATAAAAGAGTTATACAAGAATTTTATAAAGACAGTAAAGAATTTTATTTAAGTAAAGGTATGCAACTAACTGATGCATTGGTAGCTTCTACAATAGCAAAAAATGCACCTGTGGTTTTAGTTGAAAATGGTAGCAATAAGAGTATTTTAAGTGGTGCAGATAAATTAACTGTACTAGGAGGAATAAATCAGAATGTCATCAAGCAATGTATAAATCAAGCCTCTCCAAATCAACAAGGATTATACTATAATCCAAATGATAAAGTATTTAAGGATAGAATAAAGGGAAAAATATATGCTCTTACAAAACAATACAGAAAAGAAAATGGAGTAAGAGAGTTATCTGTAGCAAGTAGATTAGAAGGTTTAGCAAATGACTGGTCTAATTTAATGGCAAATAAAAAGACTTTATCTCATACTATAAATGGTAAAAATTCGTATTCTACTTTTTTGAAATACTTAGATTGGAGTGAGATTAAGCCTGGATACATTTCTGTTCAAGGGGAAAATATAATTAAGTATAAAATCCAAGATAAGCCTGTATATACAAATAGGGATGCAGATGATATAGGAAACTTTATTTTTAATGAGTGGAAGACCAATCCTGAGGAAGGTACAAATATGTTGCATAAGGGATATGAGATAATGGGATTTGGATTAACTATGACAGGTGATAAGACTATATATGCAACACATGAGTTTTATGGAAGATATAAAGAATAAGTATTTACCAAGATTTAGATATTTTGATAAGAATGATATATAAGTGCTGGAAATATGTAATAAGATAATAATTAGAAAATAACGTATAAGTAATGTATTTATAATGAGAAAGAATATTTATATTAACATAATAATATAAATATTCTTTTTTTGGATTTTAACATAAAAAATTTGTATTAAAAAGTTTAAATATAGTATAAAATGGGTATAAAAGCATTGAAAATTAAATGGCAAAATTAGGGAAATCTAATGACGCAAAACTATAGGGATTAAAGCTTATAAAGCCATATCAGCCAGTTGCTAAAAAGAGCAAATTCTTTTTATTCATAATAAAGATTCTCTTTGAGTGTCTTTTTTTATTGTCTGAAACTATAGCATTTAAATTCATGGAAAATTAAAGATTTATTGAGGGAGGATTGTTATTTCATGAAAAAGGCAATATCTTGTGTACTAGCAGTATCTATGTGTAGTGCACCATTGAATGTTTTTGCAGAGCCTATATTAGAGGGAAAACTAAGGGCAGTTGAAAAATCAGTTACAGAAAAGCTAAAGGGGAATCTAGAAGTGGATTTAAATTTTTCACTTCCAATCAAAAATAATGAATCAGAAAGTATAACTGATATACAGCTACAATTAAAAGATGGTAATAATAATAGTGGGATAATAAAACTTGGAGGTAATAATTTAGGAAGTATAAATATAGGAACAGATACTATAGACTATACTATCAAAAAATTATCTGCCAATAGAAGTGAAGTAAAAGATAAAGATGAAAATATATCATATTATAATATTATGTTCAGCAATTTACCTGTTGGAAAATACAAGGTAGAAGTCTCTGGAAGTGGATTTAAGAGTAAAGAAGTTAAAGATATTGATATATCAAATTATTCTCAAAGGGTTTTATTAAGTAATAGAGCAAGTGTAGATAATAAAAATAAACCTTTAAACTATGAACTATTCTTAATGGGTGATGTAAATGGAGACGGCAAAGTAGATAAAAATGATTATAATGAAGTTTTAGAAAATATAGATTCAAATAAAAAAGAATATGATTTAAATAGAGATGGAAAGATAGATATTTCTGACCTAGACTATGTACATAAAAATCTAGGACAAAATGAAAATGCAAATAGTCTAGAAAGTATAGTACCTACTAATCCTATAGTAGATACAAGTAAAGTAATATTAGAAAAAAATACTGATACAGATATTCAAGGTACTGTAGAAGATTTATTTAGTGGAGAAAGTAGTGGAGTTACAATATCTCCAACAAATAAAGAGGATAAAATATCAGAAGAAAAACCAGCAGTAATGGATATAGCTTTATCAGAAGCTCTTGATATGGAAGTCATAAATATTAAAGCTCCTGAAGGGAGTGCTCCAGCAAAAGGAATAGTTGAGGTTACAGATAAAGATGGTAATGTTCAAGAGATTCCTTATGAAAACAAAGAGTATGTAAAAACTTTAAAAGAGGAACAACAAGAAGAAGTAAATAATAAAGAAGAAAATACAGAGCAACTTGATAATAACTTAGATAATACTCAAGAAGAAAAGAATGATAAAGAAGAATCAAATTCTAATACAAATGAACAAGAAAACAATAATAAGGAAAGTAATGATAAAGAAAGTTCATCAACAGATAAATCTGATTTAGACAAAGATACACCAAAAGAAGATAATAATATTAGTAAAGATGATAACTCTACAACATCTACATATAGTAGGTCAGTTTTAGAAACATATGCAGATGTTCAAAATAGCGATATAGTGATAAATCTTGGAAAACAAGTAGCAGTGAAAAAGATAACTATAAAAATAACAGCTACAACTGCTAATGATAGAAATCTTGCAGAAATATCTAAAGTTGAATTTTTAAATAATGTTTATAAAGAAATACCAAAGCCAGACATGAATATACCTAAAATTAATAAAATAGCAACTAGTACTGCTGTTGGAAATGAAAAGGTATCTTTTTATTGGAACAATGAAGTGAATGTGTCCGCATATGAACTTATATTAGATACAATTGATAGTAAAGGAAAAGTATTATCAACTAAAAAATTACAAACTAGCAAAAATTCTATAGAGGTTAGAGATATAGATGCGTATGGTCTATATAGAGTTAGCATACAGTCTTTAAATGGCGATTGGTCTAGTGGATATAAAGAAGCTTCACCAAGCAATTTAGATGGAGTACCAGAAAATGTAGACTCAAACTATAAGCCTATACAATTTAGCCCAGACAGTATAATAGAGTTTCAAGTTGTTCCAGATACAAGACCAGAGCCACCAGAAGGCATAAGCATTAAAGGTAGATTTAAAGCTCTTGATGTAAGTTGGAAAAATCATAAACAAGCTAAAGATTTTGACTTATATTACAGAGAAAAAGGTTCTAATGGTTCTTGGATAAAATACAATGATAAGCTTATTCGTGGAACAAGTTCAAAAATAGAAGGGCTTAAAGATAATACAACATATGAAGTTAGAATGACAGCTACTAATCACTTAGGTACTAGTGGAATGTCTAAGATATATCTAGGCACAACTGAAAGTGTAGATGCACCAACAACACCTAACTATAGATTGATTAATACTCCTAAAGAAAATGCTGGCTTTGGGATACCAACTAATCATATAGTTGATGTCACTTATCCTGCTAAATATGATGCAAGTGAATATAGTGATAAAAATCCATTTGATAAATTTAATGTAGTAGATGGAGACTTTACAACACATTGGACTTTCTCAGAATATAATGCAGCTGAAGGAACAAATAGAGGACCAATCATAACTTTTGATAAAGCTTATACTATGGATACTTTTATGGCTACACCTAGATTTGATGTTTCTGATAAGACAATAAATGACTTTGAGATACAATATTGGGATGAAAATGGTCAATTACATAATTTAGGCGATGCACCTTTTGAAACAAAGACAGACCCTGTAAATAATAATAAATACGTGATGGTTAGATTAAAAGAACCAATAAATGCGACTAAGATACAAGTTAGTGTTTGCTCGTCTTATTCATATAAATCTAATATATCAGAGCTTAAATTCTATGAGTATGACAGTATAGAAAAAGAGGTAAGAGACTTATTTACAGACGATTTACAAGTTGAATTAAAAGAAGGTATAACTCAAGAAAAAATAACAGAACTAAAAGATAGACTTAATACTCCAGATACAGCAAGTGGAGAATATCATCCATATAAGACTGTTATAGAAAGAGAATTAAAATTAGCTCAAGACTTATATAATGATAGAGCAACACTTACTGATGTGACTACTGTTAATCAAGATATAAATGTATCAGGAAAATATAAAGATAAGAGTGGAAACTATACTATTAAGTCGAATAACTTAGGTATGGGAAATGACTGGCAGGCATTGGGAGTAGCTGCTAGAGCTGGAGATGAAATCACGATATATGTTGGAAGTAAAAGTGGTAAGACTCCTAAGTTAATCTATACACAATATTATGGAGAGTCTGGAGCATATAAGAGTGGAGAAATAAACCTTAACACTGGTAAAAATGTAATTCAGTTGAGTAAGCTTCACAGCTTAGATGCAGAACGTGGAGGAAGCTTATATATAAGATACCCTTATGATACTCCGAGTGGTGGAGATATAAAAGTGCGTGTAGCAGGAGCTACTAAGATACCACACCTTAACTTAAATGGAATGATAAATGACAATAGCCCTGAGGGGGTTTCTAAATCTAAAGAAAAAATAAAAGTTTATATAGAAGAATTAGCTAAATATAAGAATGAGATAAAAGGAGAACCATACTATCCAGGCACAAATATCGGTAATTCATATGGATATTCAGAAACAACAGGTGTATTAAATACTACTGACATTGAAAGTGACAAAGTAACATTAAACGTTCCAGCAACAGCTGTATATCAAGGAATATCAAAAGGAAATTCTGATTTAAACACACAAGTAGATAGACTATATAACAGTATGCTTGCATGGGAACAAATTATGGATTTAATATACTCTGAAAGAGGCGTATTTAAGACACAAGATTTAGATGGTAATGGAACTATAGACGATAATGAGTTTAATATAACTAAAAATGATATGGCTCCAAAATCTCGTATGAACATAAAATATCAAAGAATGTTTATTGGAGCATTTATGTATGCTTCTGGTCTACATGTAGGAGTGGAATACGCTTCAGTTCCAGGGCTTATGAATGGAGTACCTTTCCAAATAGATGCTAATGGAAAAGCTAGTGGAGGAAGTTTATTTGGATGGGGAATAGGTCATGAGATAGGGCATGTTACAGATATAGGTAAGATGACATATAGTGAGACTAGTAACAATGTACTTGCACTACTTGCTCAGACATTTGATGATGAGACACATTCAAGACTTGAAGGTTCTACAATGGATAAGATATATGAACATGTTACTTCAAATAGTTTGGGAATACCAAGTAACGTATTTGAAAGACTTGGAATGTTATGGCAATTACATTTAGCATATGACGATGATTTTACTGGTTCAATGTTAAAGAATAATTCAGATGCTGATTTAGGTAATGATTCATTCTATGCTAAAATTTCTAGAAAATATAGAGCACTTTCAAGTGATGACCCAATAAATAACTTGCCAAAAGACCAAATGCTAGTTGCTATGGCATCAAGTGTCGTTGAAAAAGATTTAAGAGATTACTTTAAGGCATGGGGAGTAGAGATTACACCAGAGCTAAACAGTATAATGGATGGTAAGAAGTTAGAAAAAGAGACTAGAAAGATACAGTATGTAAATGATGAGGCTAGAAGAAAGATTTTAAATGAAAACATATCTAACATGGCAGAAGATACTAAGGTAAGTGCTAGTTTTGCTGATGGAGTGCAAAGTGGTTCTTTAGTTAAATCTAATAAGATAGCTATAGATTTAGATGTTGATAAAGACAAAGATAAAATATTAGGATATGAAATAATAAGAAGTGATGGAAACTACTTAGATGGTGAAAATGGAACTCAGGTAAAATACAGAACAGTAGGTTTTGTGGATGCAAAAGGAAATAGTAAAGCTCAATTTATTGACAATATATCTCCTCTTAATAACAGAGCGTTTACATATAAAGTAGTTGCATATGACTATCATTTAAATCCAACAGACGAGTTTGAAGTTGGTACTGTAAAATTATCTGATGAAGGGAAAATTAATAAGTCAGCATGGTCATTTATAACAAATACTGTTTCTGATGGTGACGTTAGAAGTGAAAATGACTCACATGGGCCACTACAAAATCCTGAAATTGATAATATAAAGGATAATGATGCAAGCACTACTTATAAAGGAAAGAGAATTAGTAAAGCTGAATGGAACAAAGACCCACAAAAAGACCCAGATATAAATGTAGAAGAAAATCCATATATAATAGTAGATATGAAAGAGACATTACCTATAGTTGGATTAAAGTATACAAAACCAAAGACAGAAGCTAGAAAGTTCTCACTAAAAGGACTGTTTAGTCTTAGAAAGGATACTAGCACAACATATAGTCCATTGACTACTTACAAGATACAAGTAAGTAATGATAAAAAGACTTGGGAAGATGTGAGTCAAGGAACTTTTGAATATGGACAAGACTTAGTTGGTGGAGGAAAAGACCAAGACAATGAAGCTAGAGTTACATTTAATAAAGATGGTAAGCTTTGGACATATCAAGCTAGATATGTAAAATTAATATCTAACAATAAGTCTAATATAGAAGTTGCAGAGTTAGATATAATAGGGCCTCCAGGCGACAATATAGAGATTGGGACAGTGAATAGTGTAGACCAAGCTCGTACTAATGGAATTGGAAAGTTAGCAGAGGATTATATATATCAAAGCGATGACCCTAATACAAATGAAGATGAAACAGCTAAAATTCCATCAGGTTCAATAGTAATTACAGGAGAATATAGTGGAAATCCAGCATTTAATTTACCATTACTTGTAGATAAAAACAATAAAACTATCTCTGGAGAAGCTCTTTTATTTGCAGAGGTGCCAAAAAATGGACAATTAGGTGAGATAAGTAAAGGGACATGGGTTTATTATATGCCAAAAGAAGATTTCAACTCTTTAAGTGATAAGGTTAAAGCAGAACTTTATAGATACAATGACCTTCAGGGAGATACTCCAGTAGGTCAGAGATTTGTAAGTGATACAATGTATGTACCTGTGGGAGCTACAACTTATGATGAGTTAAAGACGATAAGTCTTACTGATAGTAATAGTAAAGCTAGAAAGGCTACAAGAAGTACTATTGATGTGAGTGATAAGAAGGTAATTACTGTGAATAATAAAGTAAAGAGTAATATTGTCAGAGATAAATAGTATGTGAAAGTCTGAAAAGACTAAGATATCAGTATGATATTGGGCATTTTGTGTGAGTAGTAGCTAAAAAAGTTTTGAAAAAGCAATTTGTCAAAAATAAAGCATATATAATGTAACTATAAATTTAGGGTAATTTATAAATTAAATATAAGAAGCTAGATGGATAAAGGATTTTATTCATCTAGCTGATGATAGATAAGGACGGGTGTTAATGAGTAAAGGAAAATCTTTTATAAGAACTATTGCAGTGTCAAGTATGGCAGTAGCTATAACTGGAAGTGCGACATGTGCATATGCTGCTCCAGTGTTGCAAGGAACAAAGACGTATGAAAAGGTAAATACTATAGATATTTCTGTGGAATCAGTAGAGAATATAGTGTATTCGTTTCAAGCTAGTATAAAGGTGCAAGGTGAGGTTGAATTAATAGATAATGAACCAGGTCAAAAGATTAAGTGGTCTGATAATATATCAAAGCAGATAAAAAATGGAAATGTTAATGCAACTTGTAGAGCAGATTATAATAAAGGAAATAATACAACTACATTAGATATATATGTTACATCAAGTGAAGATTTACTAGATGGAGATACATTAAACATAGGAAGGATTTCTGTAAAGAAATCTGGTGGTAATTCAAATGCTGAGTATAAAGTCTTAGGAAATGGGACAGATGCTAAACCAGCTTTAAAAATTGTTACATATAATAATAAGTCTGTTGATTTTGAAAGTATAAGTTCTAGTGAAGGCTTAGTATTCACTCTTGTTAATGAAAATGAAGTAAAACCAATTGGGGGAAGTGGTACTAGCAAAAATGACCCTGAAAAATATAAGGTTGAAAAGAGTGAAGCATTAGAATACTTATTAAATAATATTAGAATAAACTATTCTGTTGTTAGTAAAGAAACAGAGGAAAGTGGTTCAAATATAGTATTAAAGCTTGGATTATCTCAAAAATCAAGTAAAGGAAGAAAGGCTACAATAAGTAAGTATGTTGAAGTTACCCTTCCAAAAAGTTTAGAGTATGTAGTTGATAATGAGCTAGCTAAACCAGATGAGTTACCACCAGACGGTTCTGATGACAATAATAATGGTGGAAATAATAATTCAGGTGGTTCATCTGGAGGTGGTAGTTCTAGTGGAGGAAGTTCAAGTGACTCTACTTCTAATGTTACAGTAAAAAAATTAAAAGGTGCAGATAGATTTGAAACTGCTGTTAAAATATCTCAAAGTGGCTGGACAAAATCAGATATAGTTGTAATAGTAAATGGAGAAGACAGAAGTATGGTGGATGGGCTTACTGCTACACCACTTGCTAGTGTAAAAAACTCACCAATTCTTTTATCTTCAAATGACAAGCTTCCTCAAAAAACAGTAGAAGAAATAAAAAGATTAAATCCATCAAAAGTGATTGTAATAGGTGGAAATAATTCTATGCCAAATGCAGTGATTGAATCAATTAAGGCTATAAATTCAAAAATATCAGTACAAAGAATAGGTGGAGGTACAAGATATCAGACTTCTATTAATATAGCAAAAGAAATTGATAAGACAAATAATGTAAGTAAGCTGTATATAGGAGCAGGAAATGGAGAAGCTGATTCATTATCAATAGCATCATTAGCTGGAAAGGAAAAAACTCCAATAGTGCTTACACAAAAAGATGGTGTAGACAATGAAGCTGAACAGTTTATTAAATCAAATAAGGTGTCAAATATATATTTTATTGGTGGAGTAGAAAAGATATCTAACAAGGTTATTGAACAAGTTGGAAAAATAACGAATAAAGATGTATCAAAAAATAGAATAGCAGGTCAAAATAGACAAGAGACAAATGCTAAGGTAATAGATAAATTCTATTCTCAATCAAAACTTGATGGGGTTGTAGTTGCTAATCAAGATAAGCTTATAGATGCTTTAGCAGTTGGACCATTAGCAGCTAAAAATAATTCGCCAGTTGTACTTGCTACAAACACGTTAGATAAATCACAAGAAATTTCATTGAAAAATAAAAATTCATCTAAGTTATTTGAGATAGGTGGAGGAATAGCTTCATCTGTAGTAGATAAGATTAAGAGTTTAATTGAATCAAAATAAGTATCAAAGTAAATATAAATAAGTAAGCTTAAAATAAGAATGTATTTAGATATAAATCATATGTCTAAGTACATTCTTATTTTTATTTATATTGTCTTAATAATATTATAGTGAGATATGTATCATAATTTAAGTAAAATTAAATTTAACTTATAAAATGGTGTGGATTATATTTATTAATGAAATATATTTTATAAATATTTAAAATATAACTAGAGATGATTTTTGGATTTTTAATAAAATAAAATATTAATATATAGACGGAATATATTTATATAAGATATACTTTATAATATACAAAAAATAACAAAATAATTAAAAAAAGTAAACAGAATATAAATATAAAACATAAAAATCATCAGGGGGATATGAAAATGAATAAAAAAATATTATCATTAGGTCTAGCAGTATCATTAATCTTGGTAAACTTCAAAAGTGTAAATGCATCATCAGTAGTAGAAAAAATATATGGCAAAGATAGATATGAAACAGCAGCAAAGATAGCTGATAGACAAACTTATGAAACAGTAATTTTAGTAAATACAGAAAAATCGCTTGCAGATGGATTAAGTGCAAGTGGGTTGTCAGGTGCCACAAAAGCACCAATATTATTTACACAAAAAAATAAGATACCAACAGAGACAAATAGATGTCTAAAAAATATCAAAAAAGCATACATAATAGGTACAGAAGATACTATAAGTAAATCAGTAGAAAAAGAACTAGATTCTAAACATATAGAAGTAAAAAGAATTGGTGGAGAAGATAGACTAAAAACAAGTTATCTAATAGCTAAAGAAATAGCAACTATAAAAAAAGTGGACAAAGTATTATTAACTAATGCCTATAGTGGAGAAGCAGATGCAATGAGTGTATCATCAGTAGCTACTAGAGATGGAGCTCCAATTATACTTACAGATGGAAAGAGTGTGCCTTTTGATGTCAAAAATGTTCAGTCTTATTGTATAGGGTCAGAGGAGATAATGAGCAGTTCTTTAGTAAAAAACACAAATTCAGTTAGAATAGAAGGAACTGACAGATTTGAAACTAATAAAGAGGTAATAGACTACTTTTATAAAAATGTAGATGGATTCTATATATCAGATGGATATCAGTTAGTAGATGCTATAGCAGCTGCACCCCTGACTAAAGAATATCCAGTAGTATTAGTAAATGATGGTAGTAATAAATCTGTGTTAGAAGGAGCAAATCATATAACTTCTGTAGGAGAGTTGAGTGACAAGGTGATAGAACAATGTATGAGTGCCTCAAAATCAAATGGACAATCTCCAACAATTACAATAGGAACAACAGAAATATATAAAGGTGAAAAGTTTGACAGTAGTAAGTTAAATATAGTTGCTAAAGATAATACTGGGAAGGTATTGCCAATAAAAATTGATGGGTTTATAGATACAAATAGAGTAGGTACATACATATTGACATTAAAAGCTACAGATGAGTGGGGTAAAAGTACAGAAAAAAGAGTTCAAATAGAAGTTTTGGATGATAAATCTCATGATTACAATAGCCCAGAATTCAAAAAAATGGTATCTACTGAAATGTATAACTTAATTAATTCTTATAGGAAAGAAAAAGGTAAAGAGCCTTTGGTAGTGTCTAGTAAGCTAGAAGGTATGGCAAACGCATGGTCTAAGTATATGATGGATAAAAAAGTTTTTGCACATTATATAGATGGTAAAAATGCGCCACAAGTATTTTCTGAATTTGGAATGAGAAGTGAAGAGAATATAGCATATATTTATATCAAGTCTAAGGATGTTCAGACAACTCAAGATGCAAAAGATTTGGCAAAGACTATATTTGAAGCGTGGAAGAAGTCTCCTGAATACAATGTAAATATGCTTAGTAATGAGTTTTACAGTACTGGGTTTGGGATTTATATACTGTCTGATGGTCAAGTACATGCTACTCAAGAATTTTTAAATGGCAATGAAGGTAGCTTGTAAAAAATACCAAAAATCTTGTTTTTTTATTAATTTACTGATATTATAAAATGAAAATCACATCTAAAGTACTTTTTGTAATCTGTTTTGTTATTGCTTTTATAGATTATGGTATTTTAGGTGTTTTTTATTTTAGAAATTTATAAGTTTAGAGGGAATGACTACTGAGGATGTAATTTATAATGAGTTGAATTATATAAAAAATTAGTAGGAGGAGTTTGATGAAGGTAAATAAGAGAATATTATTGATAGGATTGGCAGTAACATTAATGATGGCAGGCGCATCAAATATTAATGCATTTTCAGGTATAGAAAAGATACAAGGGAAGGATAGATATGAGACTTCTGCATTAATAGCCGACAAACAAATATATGATACAGTTATATTAGTAAACACTGATAATTCTATAGTGGATGGATTAAGTGCAAGTGGATTATCAGGAGTGACTAAAGCGCCTATAATGTTGGTACAAAAAGATAAGATACCAACAGCTGTTGAAAAGAGATTAAAGGATGTTAAGAATGCTTATGTCATAGGGACAGAGGATACTATAGGTAAATCTGTAGAAAATCAACTTAAGAATAAAGGAATTGAGGTTAAGAGAATTGGTGGAGAAGATAGGATAAAGACTAGTTATCTTATAGCAAAAGAAATCTCTACTATTAAACCAGTAAATAAAGGTGATAAGGTATTTCTTGTAAATGGATATACAGGTGAAGCTGATGCAATGAGCGTTTCTTCTGTAGCTGCCAGAGATGGAGTGCCTGTTATACTTACAGATGGAAAGAGTATTCCATTTAAAGTTGATGGTGTTCAGTGCTATTCTCTTGGGTCAGAGGAGATAATGAGTAATGAACTAGTTAATAAGACTAATTCTGTTAGGATTGCTGGAAAGGATAGATTTGAGACTAATAAGAAGGTTATACAACGATTTTATAAGGGAACAAAGAAGTTTTATGTTTCTCAAGGATATAAGTTAGTTGATGCTGTGGCTGGTTCTCCACTGTCTAAAGAAAAACCTATAGTACTTGTTAATGATGGAAGTGATAAAAATATACTTAAGGGAGCTGATGAGCTTACTTCTTTAGGTGGGATGGATAATAAGGTTGTTGAACAATGTCTGAGTTCTGCATCTGATAAAAATACATTGCCTACAATAACTGCTAATGATATAGAGCTTTCTGTAGGAGATAAGTTTAATAATAGTATGTTAAATATAGTTGCAACTGATTATTATGGTAATAATCTAAAGACTAATATTGAGGGAACTGTGGATACTAGCAATGCCGGGACATATGTTTTGAATATAAGCGCTTTTGATAATTTTGGTCAAAAGTGTGAGATTAATGTAAATGTCAAGGTAATTGTAGATACAAGTACAAGAGATCCTAATGGTTATGAGTTTAAGGCTATGGTTTCTAATGAGATGTATGATTTAGTTAATTCATATAGGAAAGAAAAAGGTAAGAATACTTTAAAAGAATTAAATTCTTTGGCTGGAATGTCAAATGCATGGTCTAAGTATATGGATGATAAGAAGATATTTGCTCATGAAATAGATGGTAAAAATGCAGCTGAAATTTTTTCGGGTTTTGGAATGAGAACTGGAGAGAATATTGCATATCTACCTATGAATATTAAGTCTGTTTATACATCTAAAGATGCAAAAGATATAGCTAGGTCTATTTTTGATTTATGGAAAAAGTCTTCTAAGTATAATGACAATATGTTAAAAGAAGAATTTTATAGCTTTGGATTTGGGATATATGTTTCTACTAAAGGTGAAATTAATGCTACAATGGAATTTTTAAATAGCTAGATTTTATTCTAGTATCTTATAATAGAAAATATAAAGTTGATTAAAAATAAAATGAAAATAATAATTAAAAATGAACGAAAAATTTAAAAAAACAAAAAATGGTGAAAAAACACTTAATTTGTTGGAAAAAACTTCTATTAATTTTGTATAAATTATTGAAATTATATTTTATATGGTCTATCATAAGAGTGTGAGAAATATTTGGTTTGTATGAACATGAAATTTATATGTACATAATTAAAGAGATGTAATTTAATATAATGTTGGGAGGAATTTAAGAAATGAATAAGAAAAATTTAGCAATGGCTATGGCAGCTGTTACTGTTGTAGGTTCTGCTGCACCAGTATTTGCAGCTGGAGATGTGCAAAACTACACAATTTCGCAAAATAAGTACGAGAAGGCTGTAAAGGAATTACAAGATGGACTATTAAGTGGACAAATTAAAACAATAGGAGTTTCTTTTAATGGATCTATTGTTGCAACAATTGATCCAACAAAAGAAACTGTGGGTACTACAGGAAAAACTCAAGTACAATTAGCTAGTGAAAAATTAAAATCATTAGTTGATGATAAGTTAGATAATTTAGGTGATGGAGACTATGTTGATTTTGATATAGCTGTTGTAGGTGAGTCTGATAAAGCAGATGCTGAATACTTTGCAACTTTAACAGCTGCTTCAGGTACTGGAAGTATGGCTGCATCAACTACAGTAGCAGTTCCAGCAGGAACTGCTCAAGACGATGGTGTTGTTGGAAATGTTGGTGCTAGTGGTGGTGCTGATAATACATCAACTACAGCTCTTACGTTTAAGGATGTATTTGATGCAAAAATTTCAGGTAATTCAGTTAAAATAAGTATAAAACCAGCTATTGTATCTAGTGGAATTAAAATTGGTAAAGTAGATACTGGTGTTAAAGAGTATACTCTAGTGAATCCATTATTAAGTAATGGTGAAACAGAAATGACATTAAATGTTGGTGATACTAAATTAGATTTATCTCAAACTGTTACTCTTGATAAAGCTACTGGTAAATTTAGTGCTTTTGCAACGAGCGCAACAGTGGGAGCAGATAAAAATATAAAGCTTAGAGTTGTAAATGCAAAAGAAGAAATAATAGATATAGATGCAAATTCATATAGAGAAGCTAAAGATTTAGCTGAAAGATATGTATTTGTAAAAAGTGATATAGAAGAAATAATCACTGCATTAAAAGCGTTAGATAATAATGGAACAGAAAGTAATTTAATACAAAAAGTTAGCTCTAAATATCAAGTTTCTATTTTTGCTGAAGGTAAAAGATTAAATACTAAGAGTGCAAGTTTAGCTACTCCAGATTCTCCATTGAAAGCTACAATTAAAGCTGATAGATTAAAGGATCTAATTGATTATTTTGAAGATTTAAAAACATATAATAATGGTTATTCTAATTCTGTAACTGTAGCAGGTGAAGATAGAATAGAGACTGCAATAGAATTATGTAATAAATACTACAATTCAACTGATGATAATGCTGTGACTGATGATGCAGTTAATAATTTAGTATTAGTTGGATCTCAATCTATAGTTGATGGGCTTGTTGCTTCTCCTTTAGCATCAGAAAAGAAAGCTCCATTATTATTAACTTCAAAAGATAAACTAGATGCAAGTGTTAAATCTGAAATCAAGAGAGTTATGAATTTAAAATCTACAACAGGAGTAAATACATCTAAAAAAGTATATTTAGCTGGTGGTGTTAATTCTATATCTAAAGAAGTAGAAAATGAATTAAAAGATTTAGGACTTAAAGTTACAAGATTAGCAGGTGATGATAGATATGCTACTTCATTAGAAATAGCTGATGAAATAGGTTTAGACAATGATAAAGCATATGTTGTTGGTGGAACAGGATTAGCAGACGCTATGAGTATAGCTCCAGTTGCTTCTCAAATCAAAAATGGTCATGCTACTCCAATAGTAGTAGTAGATGGAAAAGCTAAAGAAATAAATGAAGCTACAAAAGATTTCTTAGATGATTCTGATGTTGATGTAATAGGTGGAGAAAATAGTGTATCTAAAGATGTGGAAAGATCTATAGATGATGCTACTGGAAAAGCTCCTGATAGAATTAGTGGAGAAGATAGACAAGCAACTAATGCTAAAGTTATAAAAGAGTACTTCAAGTATAACGCTGATGTTGAAAACTTCTTTGTAGCTAAAGATGGTTCAACTAAAGAAGATCAATTAGTAGATGCATTAGCAGCTGCTCCAGTTGCAGCAAACTTTGATCTTGCTGATGGTGTAGCTTCTCCAGCTCCAATTGTATTAGCTACTGATTCATTATCTACTGATCAAACAGTAGCAGTAAGTAAAGCTGTAAAAGCTGGTGGAGCTGAAAACTTAGTTCAAGTTGGTAAAGGAATATCTAGTTCATTAATAACTAAATTAAAAGATTTATTAGATATGTAATCTAAATTTAATAAATAAAAAAGACTTCTTATTTGAGAAGTCTTTTTATTTATTAAATAATAAGATTATATTTTTAAACATTAATATCTATGAAGAGTTTCAAATAAGTTAACTTGAAACTCTTTGTAAAATAAAAAAGAGGCTATTAGCCTCTTTTTTATGTGAGAAATACTTAAAAAATAAGATGTAATTATTTATTTAAGTATCATCATTATACTATACATTAAAATAATTGTCTACTATTCTACTTTTTTAATGTATAATAGTAGTTGGATTATAAATTTAGGAGGTAAACAAAATATGTCAGTTCTGGATTCAATTTTAGACAAGGCCGATGAGCAAGAAATTAAAAAATTAAATATAATAGTAGATAAAATAGAAGCATTAGAAAAAGATATGTCAGATATGTCAGATGATGAATTAAGAGCTATGACTAATATCTTGAAAAATAGGTTAAGTTCAGGAGAGACTTTAGATGAAATATTACCTGATGCCTTTGCTGTCGCTAGAGAAGCTTCAAAAAGAGTATTAGGAATGCGTCAATATAGAGTTCAGTTACTGGGAGGAATAGTAATTCATCAAGGAAAAATAGCAGAGATGAAAACTGGAGAAGGGAAGACATTAGCCGAGGTAGCACCAGTTTATTTAAATGCTTTAACTGGTAAAGGTGTACATGTTGTCACTGTAAATGACTATTTAGCACAACGTGATAAAGAAATTATGGAATCAGTATATAATTTTTTAGGTATGACAGTAGGAGTAATTGTGGCTAATCTTGATAATGCTACTAGAAAAAATCAGTATGAGTGTGACATTACTTATGGAACTAATAATGAATTTGGTTTTGATTACCTAAGAGATAATATGGTAACCAAAAAAACTGATAAAGTACAAAGATTATTAAATTTTGCTATAATAGATGAAGTTGATTCTATTCTTATAGATGAAGCCAGGACTCCACTGATTATTGCTGGAGAAGGAGATGAAGATTTAAATCTTTATGAGTTATCAAATAACTTTATAAAAACTGTTAAAGAAGAAGATTTTGAACTAGATAGAAAAGATAAAACTATAGCCCTAACAGAAAGTGGTATAAGTAAGGCAGAGTCATTTTTTAGTATAAAGAACATTACTGATATAAAGAATATCGAATTATATCATCATATAAATCAAGCTTTAAGAGCTCATAAGCTTATGGAAAAAGATGTTGACTATGTTATTTCAAATGGAGAAGTAATGATAGTTGATGAATTTACAGGAAGAGTAATGGATGGAAGAAGATTTACAGATGGGCTTCATCAAGCTATAGAGGCTAAAGAAGGTGTTGAAATAAAAAATGAATCTAAAACCATGGCTACAGTTACTTATCAAAATTTCTTTAGACTGTATGAAAAACTTTCAGGAATGACTGGTACTGCAAAGACAGAAGAAGGAGAATTTGAGTCAATCTATAAATTAAATGTTGTTCAAATACCAACCAACAAACCAGTTATTAGAGCTGATTTACATGATAAAGTATTTAAAACAGAAGAAGAAAAATACGATGCTGTTGTAGAAGAAATAATAAGGATACATAAGACTAGACAACCAATACTTGTTGGTACAGTTTCCGTTGAAAAGTCTGAAAAGTTATCTAAAATGCTTAAAAAACAAGGGATAAAACACCAAGTCTTAAATGCAAAACAACATGATAGAGAGGCAGAAATAATCTCTAAAGCTGGTAAACTGGATGCTATAACAATTGCCACAAATATGGCAGGTAGAGGAACTGATATCTCTTTAGGAGCAGGAGATAAAGATGAAGAACAAGAAGTTAAAAATTTAGGTGGTCTTTATGTTATAGGAACAGAAAGACATGAATCAAGAAGAATTGATAACCAGCTTAGAGGACGTTCTGGTCGTCAAGGAGACCCAGGGACATCAAGATTTTTTGTAAGTCTTGAAGATGATGTAATAAAACTTTATGGTGGAAAAACTATAGAGAAACTTATGAAGAGAACAAATTCAAAGGAAAATACAGCTATTGAAAGCAAGGCACTTACAAGAGCTATAGAAAGAGCACAAAAAGGTGTAGAAGGCAAAAACTTTGAAATAAGAAAAAATGTTCTTAAATATGATGATACTATAAATGAGCAAAGAAAAGTTATATACAATGAAAGAAATAAAGTTCTAAATGATGAGGATATTCAAGAAGATATTCAAAAAATGGTTAAGGATATTATACAAGAAGCAGGAGAAACTTATTTAATTGGAAGAAAAAGAGATTATTATGGATATTTTAAACATTTATACAGTACATTTATGCCAGCAGATACATTATTAATTCCTGGAGTAGATAAAAAAAGTGTTCAAGAAATAGTTGATAGCACTTATGAAATTTCAAAAAGAGTTTATGACTTGAAAAAGATGATGGTTGGTATTGAAAAGGTTGCAGAGTTGGAAAAGACAGTACTTTTAAAAGTAGTTGATCAATACTGGATAGACCATATAGATGCTATGGAACAATTGAGACAGTATGTAGGTCTAAAAACTTATGCTCAAAAAGATCCATTTAAGGAATATGCTTTAGAAGGATACGATATGTTTGAAGAACTAAATAAAAATATAAGGGAAACAACAGTACAATACCTATATAAATTTAATTAAAAATGATAACTTAGATTACCTTCATTAAAAATAAGTAATAATAAGCATTTTGATTTATATATGGTAAGATTATAATTAAATTAGTAAATTCATATAAATGAAAAAGAAGCTGAAAATCAGCTTCTTTTTCTGTGTGAGAAATACGGAAAAAAGAGATGCTTGAAATTTCTTTCTTCCATTTAATATTATACTATAAAGAAGATGAAAAGTCTATCAGTTATAAACTGGATTATAAAAAAAAATTACAATTTTGTTACTTTTTTGTATACATAAATGTTTAAAAAATAAAGTATAAAAAAGAATTTCATACTAAATGGTTAGTTATTACAATATAGCCTATTTATTGAAATAATATCAAATATATATTATAATTGGTAAATAAGGAAAAAATGATGAAAAATTGAATTTTTTAGGGGGAAAATACTATGAATAGAAAAAATCTTTCTATAGTTATGGCAGCTGCAATGATAAGTACATCAGTAGCTCCAATTTTTGCTGCAGAAACTACACAGGTAAAAAAAGAAACAATAACTAAAAAAGAAGCTACAGAATTAGTTTCAAAAGTTAGAGACTTAATGTCTCAAAAGTACACTGGAGGTTCTCAAGTTGGACAACCAATATATGAAATAAAAGTTGGTGAAACTTCATCACAGTTAAAAATAATAACTAACATAGATGAATTAGAAAAATTAGTAAATGCCTTGGGAGAAAATAAAGAACTTCTAGTAACTATAACAGATAAAGGGCATACAACAAACAGTGCTAATGAAGTAGTTGCTGAAGCAATTGAAAAATATGAAAACTCAGCAGACCTTTCAGCTGAAGCTAATTCTATAACAGAAAAAGCTAAAACTGAAACTAATGGAATTTATGGAGTTGCAGATGTAAAGGCTTCATATGATAGTGCTAAAGACAAACTAGTTATAACTTTAAGGGATAAAAAAGAAACAATAACTTCTAAAACTATAGAGGTAAGTATTGGTGATGAAAAAATTGATTTAGTAGCAAATCCAGTTGATTCAACTGGAACAAACTTAGACCCATCTGTAGAAGGATTTAAAGTAAATAAAATAAATAAGTTAGGTTTAGCAGGAACTAAAGACATAGCTGATGTTAAATTAGCTGAAATAACTATAAAAAATAGTGACCTAAATACAGTTTCACCACAAGATTTATATGATGGATATAGATTAACTGTTAAAGGTAATATGGTAGTAAATGGCACATCAAAATCAATTAGTGATATTTCAGCAAAAGATTCAGAAACAGGAAAATATAAATTTACTGTTAAGTATACTGATGCATCTGGAAAAGCTATAGAGCTTACTGTAGAAAGTACTAATGAGAAGGATTTAAAAGATGCTAAATCTGCATTAGAAGGAAATTCAAAAGTTAAATTGATAGCTGGAGATGATAGATATGCAACTGCTGTAGCTATAGCAAAACAAACAAAATATACTGACAATGTAGTTATAGTTAATTCAAATAAACTAGTTGATGGATTAGCAGCTACACCACTAGCTCAATCTAAAAAAGCACCTATATTATTAGCATCTGATAATGAAATACCAAAAGTAACTTTAGACTATATAAAAGATATAATTAAGAAAAATCCATCAGCTAAAATATATATAGTTGGAGGAGAATCAGCAGTATCAAATACAGCTAAAAAGCAATTAGAATCAGTAACTAAAAATGTTGAAAGACTAGCTGGAGATGATAGACATACAACTTCTGTAGCAGTAGCAAAAGCTATGGGTTCTTTTAAAGATGCATTTGTAGTAGGTGCGAAAGGTGAAGCTGATGCTATGAGTATAGCTGCAAAAGCTGCTGAACTTAAGGCTCCTATAATAGTAAATGGCTGGAATGATCTCTCAGCAGAAGCTATCAAATTGATGGATGGAAAAGAGATTGGTATAGTTGGTGGTTCTAATAATGTATCTAGTCAAATTGAAAATCAACTTATTGATATTGATAAAGATAGAAAGGTTCAAAGAGTTGAAGGAGAAACAAGACACGATACTAATGCCAAAGTCATAGAAACATATTATGATAAATTAGATAAATTATATATAGCTAAAGATGGATATGGAAATAATGGTATGCTAGTGGATGCATTAGCATCAGGTCCTTTAGCAGCAGGAAAAGGACCAATACTTCTAGCTAAAAATGATATAACAGATTCACAAAAAAGTGCTCTTGATAAAAAATTAAATCTTGGTGCAGAAGTAACTCAAATAGGTAATGGGGTTGAATTGACAGTAATACAAAAGATAGCTAAAATACTAGGTTGGTAATAATCTATACTGTGGAGAAGATTCCTTAATATATAGGAATCTTTTTCTACAGTTTAGTTATTTATTGTAGATTATAACATTTTATGAAATAGGAGGATATAGTAGTGGTAGATGCAACTTTATTTTTTACACCACATCAAGATGATGAAACTTTAAGTATGGGTAGTGCCATAATTGAGCACGTTGAAAAAAGTGATACACACGTAATTTTGTGTACAGATGGTAGTAAATCAATAATAAGAAAAGTTCTAGATGATGGAGGAACATGTTCTTATCATATTAAAGATGTGCATAAGTATTCTCTATCAGAAAGTGAATTTTCAAAAAATAGAGATGAAGAATTCAAAGATAGTTGTGAAGCAATGGGTGTAAAAGAAAGCAATATACATATAGAAGATAATAGAGCTCATGATGGTGAGCTAAATAAAGAAAAAGCAAGAGAAATAATTCTTAAGTATCTAAAAGAATATCCAGATGCGAAAGTAAAAACAGTTACTCCATTTAAAGCTAGTGGAATACATGAAGACCATAGAGCATTAGGTGAAGCAGCTTTAGAATTATATAAAGAAGGTAAAATAAAAGACTTAAGATTTTATGTAGAACCATATGACTACATTGATTTTAAAAAAGTTAATCCAAATGTAGAAGTATGGGAGGTATTGCCTAGCCAAGAAGAGAAGTTATTAAGTGCAATGAATTCATATAAGAAATGGAATCCAGAAAGTGGTCATTATGCTATAGGGTACCATTCAGTAAAATCTCACTTTGATGAACTAGCTACAAGTAAAATACAGTATGTACATGCTCCATAAAATATTATTAAAGAATTAGGAGGTAATAATTAATGAAAATATCAAAAAAGATAGTGTCATTATTAACTATAACATTTTTATCTGTTACATTATATGGAAATATGTCTAATGCGTCTACCAAAGATACACTAACAGGTTCTGGTAGATGGGAAACTGCTATAAAAATAAGTCAAGCTGGATGGACAAAATCTGATAATGCTATATTAGTAAATGATAATTCAATAGCAGATGCTTTATCAGCTACTCCATTTGCAAAGGCAAAAGATGCTCCAATACTATTAACTCAAAGTAATAAACTGGATAGTAGAACAAAAGCAGAGTTAAAAAGACTTGGTGTAAAAAATGTATATTTGATAGGTGGCTCAATTGCAATAGGTTCAAATGTTGAAAAGCAATTAGATGCAAATAATATAAACTTTGAAAGAATATCTGGGAGTAGTAGATATGAAACTTCTTTAAAATTAGCAGAAAAATTAGATAAGGAAAATTCTATATCTAAAATAGTTGTGGTAAATGGAGAAAAAGGACTTGCTGATGCTGTAAGTGTTGGAGCTATAGCAGCTCAAGAAAATATGCCAATAATACTTTCTGATTCAAATGATGGAATTGAAGTAGCAAATAATTTTATAGATAGTAAAGATATCAAAAATTCATATGTAATAGGTGGGACATATTCTATTTCTAATTCTGTAGAAAGAAGTTTACCAAATGCTACAAGAATAGCAGGAGAGAGTAGAAGTGAGACAAATGCAAAGATTATAGAAGAATTCTATAAAGATACTGATATAAAAAATATTTATGTTACAAAAGATGGTACAAAGAATAAGAATGATTTAATAGATTCTTTGGCAGTAGGAGTATTAGCTGCAAAAAATGATTCTCCAATACTTCTAGCAGGTAATAAATTAGATACTAATCAAAAAGATATATTAAATACTAAAATTATAGATAAAGTTACTCAAATTGGTGGCTTAGGAAATGAAAATGTTGTAGGAGATATACTAGATATACAAGAAGAGACTAAGTATACTGTGGAAACCATTGATGAAATGAATGTAGCTATAAAAAAAGCTGATGCAAATGATGTTATAATGTTTAAACCTGAGAAAGATAGGAATGTAACAAATTCATTCAAAATAGAAACTGATAAGGCTATAACAGTTGAATTTTATGGAATATATAAACAACAAATAACAATTAACATGCCAAATGGAGATATAAAGAATACTGGAGAAATTGATGGAGGTATAAAACTAGTTGATATAAATAGTAACACACTTATTAACAGTGGTAGTATACAGGACTTAGATATTTATGATGATAATGGCTGCAAAATTGAAAATGAAAGAGATGGAGATATATGGCTTATAACTATACTTTCAAGTGCTAAAGATACATACATCTCAAATTATGGAGACATAACAAAAATATCAAACAGCAGTACTAGTGCTATAGTAAAAAATTCTGGAAATATTGATATGGTGACTGGAACAAAAGATATTGCTATAAGTGGGAAAAAACCAAAAATTGACGATACTAAAAAAGATGATGAGGTAGCACGTGGATTGTCTGTTGAGGTAAATAAATGTTCTACTCCAAAAGAAGACTCTGTTATGGTAACATTATTTACTGAACCTAAAGATTCAGATTATAAAATTTATTATAGAATAGTAAAAGACAAACCAGTAGCTATGTATGTGGGAGATAGAATTGATTTAAGTGATTGGACTGTTGTACCAAAATCGGATAGTTCATTTATTACAAAAGCTAAGGATGGATCATATGTAGAAGTTGTAGAAGCTAATACTTTGACTAAAAGAATTTCTAGATGGGGAAGATCAAACTCAACGGATGATGGATTTTAAAGTTTAAATAAGATTTTGAAAGTAGATTACTATTTCTAGTAGTCTACTTTATTGTTTCCTAAAAATTATCATCTTACTAAATAAATAATTTAAAACTATAACTACTATATTAGTAAAAACCTTCACTATAACATCATTTACAAAAAGTAAATCAATCATTATATACATAATAACCATTTCTATAATACCAGAAATCAACCTAAAACTAACAAAAGACAAAAACTCCTTAAATAAAAATTTTAACTCAACTTTTCTACTTTCAAACACAAAAAACTTATTAGTAACATAAGCAAATAAGACAGCAAGAATCCATGCCAAAGCATTTGCAACCATAAAATTAAATGAAATAACTCTAGTAAAAAATAAATAAGAAACTATATTTACAAGGGTAGTAAATGCTCCAAAAAATAAATATAATATTGTCTCTTTATGTTTTTTAAAAATCAAATATAACCCTCCCAAACTAATCAAATATAACTATTCTTGAAAATTCTAACATATTTTAGTATAACATATCTATTAATTAATAAATCAATACATTATAAAATTAATATACACTTATAATACATATTTTATCAAAATAAAATATGACCTTGATTTAGAAATCTGATATAATAAAAATTAAATACATACAAGGGGGTAAATATGAGAAAGTACAAATCAAAAAAATTGTCAAAGCTACTGGCATTGTTGACAGTTTGCTTTTTAATAGTGTCAACAGTACCTGTATCAGCAGAAAACAATAAAACACTAGATGGAGTAGAAACTGCAGAATACTCTGAAAGCTATCTTCAATATCTAGAAGATGTCAAAAATGGAGATACAGCAAAATATAATGGAGTAATACCAGTTCCACATGAAATGGAAGGTACAATACTTCAAAATAAGGGAAGAAGCACTCTTCCATCATCATACAAAGCGAGTGCATCGTACAATCCAATAAATTTAGGATTGACTACACCAGCAAAAAATCAAGGAAATCTTAATACATGCTGGGCATTTTCTAGTATGTCAACTTTAGAATCATACTTAAAGTTAAAAGGTTATGGAACTTATGACCTTTCAGAAGAACACTTTAGATGGTGGTCAACTGGTGGAACGTATGGATGGAATTTAGATGATATGTCAGGTAGCTCAAATGTAACAGCTATAGGATATTTGACTGCATGGGCAGGACCTAAATTAGAAAAAGATATACCATATAATCTTAAATCTGAAGAACAAGGTGCAACTAGACCTTCAAATATGGATACTGCACCAACTCAATTTAATGTAACAGATGTTATTCGTCTTGGTAAAGATAAAGAAACTGTAAAAAATGCTATAATGCAATATGGTTCTGTTACATCAGGATATGCACATTATTCAACATATTTTAATAAAGATGAAACAGCATATAATTGTACAAATAAGAGAGCACCTTTAAATCATGCTGTAGCTATAGTAGGATGGGATGACAATTATTCAAAGGACAACTTTGCTTCTGATGTTAAGCCAGAATCAAATGGAGCTTGGTTAGTAAAAAGTAGCTGGGGAGAATTCAACTCTATGAAAGGATTCTTCTGGATTTCTTATGAAGACAAAACTATTTTAACAGATACAGATAACTATGCAATGAAATCAGTATCAAAACCAGACAGTGACAAAAAAATGTACCAACTTGAATATGCTGGTCTTAGTAAGATAATGTCAAATAAAATAACAGCAGCAAATGTATTTGATTTCAGCAGAGACTCTGAAAAGCTTGACTCAGTTATGTTTGAAACAGACTCTGTAGGAGCAAAATATGAAGTATATTATGCACCAGTAGTAAATGGAGTTCCTCAAAACAACTCAATGACAAAACTTGCAAATGGAACAGTATCATACTCTGGATACATAAATGTGTCTACTAACTCTTATAACCTTCCAAAAGGGAAAGGTGCAATAGTAGTAGTTATAGATAACACAGCAAATCCTAATAGAGAAAAATCAACTTTAGCATATGAAACTAACATAGATGGATACTATCTATATGAAGCTAAAGCAAACTTAGGTGAAAGTTACATACTTCAAAACAATAAATTTGAAGATATAAATACATACAGTGAATTTTCTCCTTGTAACTTTGTTATAAAAGCTATAACAAAAACATCTTCTGGACAAGCTACTTCAGGAGAATCTTTAACTGGGGCAGACAGATATGAAACAGCAGTTAAAGTTAGTCAAAAAGGGTGGACTTCTTCACAAAATGCAGTACTAGTAAATGGAAATGCAATAGTGGATGCTTTAACAGCTACACCATTTACAGCAGCAATTGATTCTCCAATCCTTTTAACAGGAAAAGATAACTTAGATTCAAAAACTAAAGCAGAATTACAAAGATTAGGAACTAAAAAGGTTTATCTAATAGGTGGAGAGAATTCTTTAAGTAAGAATGTACAAACTCAACTTAGCAATATGGGTATATCAGTAGAAAGAATTTCTGGTAGCGATAGATACAAGACTAGTATATCTTTAGCTCAAAAACTAAACAGTATAAAATCTGTTTCACAAGTTGTAGTGGCAAATGGTGTCAATGGACTTGCAGATGCAATAAGTGTTGGCGCAGCAGCAGCTGATAACAATATGCCAATAATACTTACTAATGAAAAGAGTGAGTTACAAGGTGCTGATGAGTTTTTAAATTCATCAAAAATAGCTAAGTCTTATATAATTGGTGGTACAGCTACTTTATCATCAAACTTAGAAAGCAAGCTTTCAAATCCAACAAGACTTGCAGGAAGTAATAGAAATGAAACTAATGCTAAGATAATAGACAAATTCTATACTAATTCAGATTTAAAATATGCTTTTGTTGTTAAAGATGGTTCAAAAAGTCAAGGTGACTTAATAGATGGACTAGCAGTAGGAGCATTAGGTGCTAAAACTGATTCACCAGTAGTTCTAGTTGGAAATAAATTAGATGAAAGTCAAAAAAGTGTTCTTAAATCTAAGAAAATAGAAACTCCTATTAGAGTTGGTGGAAATGGAAATGAAAGTGCTTTTAATGAATTAAATAGTCTTTTAGGAAAATAGTAAATAGAAAAGTTATATATTTTATTATTAAAAAATATTTAATAGAACTTTACAAATATGAAACAGTAGAAAGCCTTGACCTAAATATGGTCAAGGCTTTTATTTATGAAAATGTAATAAATTTAAACTGTAAAATAGTGTAAAGATATTTTATAATATAAATATAGTAAGATTTTAAACAAAATAAGGGGGTAATAATAATGAAAGCACCAAAAACTATTTTAACAACATTGACAATAGCGCTTACTTTAAGTAGCATTTCTATAACTTCATCATATGCACTTACAGAGGAAAAAATAATAGGTAATGGAAGATATGAAACTGCTGTAAAGATAAGTCAAAAGGCGTATAGCTCTAGTACTAATGTAGTACTGGTTAATGATAAGTCATTAGCAGATGCTCTTTCGGCTACACCATTTGCAAAAGTTAAAGGGGCACCAATACTTTTAACAGAAAATAATAAATTGGATGATAGAACTAAAGCAGAGATAAAACGTCTAGGAGCTAAGGACATTTATTTGATAGGTGGTACTACTGTTTTAAGTAAAGATATAGAAAATCAATTGAAAAGTGAAGGATTTAATGTAGAAAGAATTAGTGGTAATGATAGATATGAAACTTCATTGATTTTGGCTAATAAATTGAAAGACATAAAAGATGTTAAGGAAGTGGCTGTAGTAAATGGAGAAAAAGGTCTAAGTGATGCTGTTAGTGTTGGAGCACCATCTGCTCAAAACAACATGCCTATAATATTATCTAGTCCCAAAGATGGAGTAGAAGCATTTGAAAAATTTATAAAAGATGAGAAAGTTATAAAGGCATATGTAATAGGAGGTACAAATTCTGTCTCAAGAGCTATAGAAAAGACCCTTCCGAATGCAGAAAGATTGAGTGGAAAAGATAGAAATGAAACTAATGCCAAAGTAGTAGAAAAGTTTTATACTGATACAAGTTTAAGTAATCTATATGTTACTAAGGATGGAAGTAAAAATGAAAATCAGCTTATAGATTCATTAGCAGTTGGAGTATTAGCAGCTAGAAATGAGTCACCAGTTGTTTTAGTTGGAGATAAACTAAATACAAAGCAGAGAGATGTACTTAGTACGAAAAAATTAAGCACTGTAACACAAGTTGGTGGAAATGGAAATGAAGAAGCTTTTGATGAGATTAAGAGTATACAAGATAAGACTGTATTTGAGGCAAAAACTGTTGAAGAATTAACTGATATGATAAATATTGCAAGCCCTAATGATATTATAAACTTTAATCCAAAAGAGGATACTGTAAATGAGGCTTTTAGAATGGTAACAAATAAGCCAATAACTATTAACATAAAAGGCGATTGCTCAAAAACTGTTACAGTAGATATGCCTAATGGTGAAGTAAATAACTATGCTACTTTAGTAAATGTTATAGTTAGAAATATTGGAGAAGGTGGATTTAATAATCATGATACGATAACTATATTGTCAGTTCGTGACAAAAATGGTAGAGTTATAGAAAATACTAGAAATTCAGATATAGAAACAATGATGATATTGGCATCTGCTAATGATACAAAATTAATTAATGATGGTTATATAGGAAAGCTTATAGATAACTCATCTAATAGTGACATTACTAATCATGGAACTATAGATAAAAAAGTAAATCAGGTTGAGGATTTAGAAGCTAAGGTTGATTCAATAGAAAAAACTATAGATTCTATAAGCCAGAAAATTAATAAGATACAAGATATATTAGATAAACTTGGATTTCTAAAGAAGTTTCTTAATTAAAAAGATGTATATTTAAGAAAGCTATATTTTAGACTTATATCTGAAGATATATAGTTAGATAGATTCATAGCTAAATCTAAATATACAGTTAAATCTTGGGGGAGGTAATATGGAAAGTGGATTTGAAGGTAAATTAGATACAAAAATTATGAAAAATAGAGTTAAATCAATAGATATAATAAGAGGGCTATCAATAGCCCTCATGATAGTTTGCAATAATCCTGGAACTTGGATGAGAATGTATCCTCAGCTAAGACATGCTATATGGCATGGTGTAACACTTGCAGATTTTGCATTTCCTTTTTTTGTTATATCTTTAGGGGTTACAATTCCAATATCAATAAATAGTAAACTAAAAAACAATAAGTCTACATTAAGCATAGTACTCAGTATATTTAAGAGAAGTATTTTACTTATATTATTTGGATTTTTCTTAAATTACCTAGGAAATCACGACTTAAGTACTGTGAGAATACTTGGAGTACTTCAACGTATGGGACTAGTTTATTTTGTAACTAGTTTAGTATACTTACTATTAAAAAAATTAAATGTAGGAAGTACTATGACAATAATTATATTCTTATGTATATCTGCATTTATAATAATAGGTTATTATGTAGTTGCAAAACCATATGGATTCGAGTTAGAAGGTTCTCTTGCACAATTGGTGGATTTCCATTTTTTTAAAGGTCATTTATACAAACCGGATTTTGAACCAGATGGATTCCTAACTAGTATAGTAGCAATTTCTTCAGGTATGTTGGGTTGTATTATGGGATGTGTACTTTTAAAAGAAAACATAGGAGAATACAAAAAATTCTTTAAAATATTAGTTATGAGTATTATTTTGCTAATATGTGCTTTTATCTTTAATCAATATTTTCCATTTAATAAAAGATTATGGTCTAGCTCATTTGTACTTTTAATGGCTGGAAGTTATGGTATATTACTGGCAATATTTTATTTCATATGCGACATCAAAAATAAGAGTAAAATATTCACACCAGTAATAGCACTTGGTAGTAGCCCGATTTTTACATATATGTGTCTTGAGATATTAAGTCATGTTTTTTGGAATCTTCCAAAACTTACAGATAAAGTCGATTATCCAACTACTTTGGTAGAGTGGGTTACATATGAACTTATAACACCTTGGGCAGGTACAACTTGGGATTCGCTAGTATTTTCTTTATTGTATGTCTTATTCTGGGTTATAGTAATGTCCATTATGTATAAGAAAAAAATATTTATCAAAATTTAGTGTGATGTTTTTTTAGACAAGAACTCCTTTGTTTTTGTTTAAATATACAGAAAGTATCGGATATAATACAAGTTTCCTCTAGATAAAATTTAAAAATCATGCCATAAAAGATTACAAAAAGATTACAATTTGTAATTTTTTATGCTATAATGAAAAAAGATTTACATAATATTGCATTTA
The DNA here is from genome assembly GCF_020657835.1 of Clostridioides sp. ZZV14-6387. Classification (NCBI taxonomy): domain Bacteria; kingdom Bacillati; phylum Bacillota; class Clostridia; order Peptostreptococcales; family Peptostreptococcaceae; genus Clostridioides; species Clostridioides sp. ZZV14-6387. Next base: position 83,445 of record NZ_JAGWCW010000009.1, on the reverse strand, counting down.
TGTAATATAAAACAAGTTCAAGACGAATTTAAACAAAGATTTAAAGGTTTAAAAATCTAGGGGGGATATAATGAAAAAGAGTACAAAATTATTAGCAACAGGAATGTTGTCTATAGCAATGGTGGCACCAAACGTGGCTTTAGCAGCGGAAAATACTACTGCAAATACAGAATCTAATTCAGATATTAATATAAATTTACAAAGAAAAAGTGTAGTGTTAGGAAGTAAATCGAATGCAAGTGTAAAGTTTAAAGAAAAATTAAATGCTGATTCAATAACATTAAACTTTATGTGTTATGATATGCCACTTGAAGCTACTTTAAATTACAATGAAAAGACAGATACATATGAAGGTGTAATAAACTATAATAAAGACCCAGAATACTTAAATGTATGGGAACTTCAAAGCATAAAAGTAAATGGTAAAGATGAACAAAAAGTTTTAAACAAAGAAGACTTAGAATCTATGGGATTAAATCTTAAAGATTATGATGTTACACAAGAATTTATAATAAGTGATGCAAATTCAACAAAAGCAGTAAATGAATATATGAGAAAAACTTCTGCACCAGTAAAAAAACTTGCAGGAGCTACTAGATTTGAAACTGCTGTTGAGATAAGTAAACAAGGTTGGAAAGATGGAGCTAATAAGGTTGTAATAGTTAATGGAGAACTGGCAGCAGACGGAATAACAGCTACTCCACTTGCTTCTACTTATGATGCACCAATATTACTTGCAAATAAAGATGATATACCAGAAAGTACAAAGGCAGAATTAAAACGTCTAAATCCAAGTGATGTAATAATCATTGGTGATGATGGTTCAGTTTCACAAAAAGCAGTATCTCAAATTAAATCTGCTGTAGATGTGAATGTAACTCGTATTGGTGGTGTTGATAGACATGAAACATCTTTACTTATAGCAAAAGAAATAGATAAGTACCATGATGTTAATAAAATATACATAGCAAATGGTTATGCTGGTGAATATGATGCTCTTAACATTTCACCAAAAGCAGGTGAAGACCAACAACCTATAATATTATCTAATAAAGATTCTGTACCACAAAGTACATATGATTGGTTATCTTCACAAGGTCTAGAGGAAGCTTATTATATAGGTGGTAGCCAAAGCTTATCATCAAAACTTATAGACCAAATATCTAAAATAGCAAAAAATGGAGCTTCAAAAAATAGAGTTTCTGGTGCAGATAGACATGAAACAAATGCAAATGTAATTAAGACTTTCTATCCAGACCAAGAGTTGAGTGCAATGTTAGTTGCAAAATCTGACATAATAGTTGACTCAATAACAGCTGGACCTTTAGCGGCTAAATTAAAAGCTCCTATACTTATAACTCCAAAAACTTATGTTTCTGCATACCATACTACAAATTTATCAGAAAAAACAGCAGGAACAGTATATCAAATAGGTGATGGAATGAAAGATAGTGTTATAAGTTCTATAGCATCTAGTCTATCAAAACATAATTCACCTACAGAGCCAGAAAATCCAGGAGATGCTACAGGAAAAACTGTAGTGATTGACCCAGGTCATGGGGGTTCTGATTCAGGAGCAACAAGTGGATTAAATGGTGGAGCACAAGAAAAGAAATATACTCTTGATACAGCGTTAGCAACTACTGAATATCTACGTTCAAAAGGTGTAAATGTTGTTATGACTAGAGATACAGATAAAACAATGGCTCTAGGAGAAAGAACAACTTTATCAAATACTATAAAACCAGATTTATTTACAAGTATACATTACAATGCATCTAATGGTGCAGGTAATGGTGTAGAAATTTTTTATAAAGTAAAAGATAAAAATGGTGGGAAAACTAAGACTGCTGCATCAAATATATTAAAAAGAATATTAGAAAAATTTAACATGCAAAATAGAGGAATTAAAACAAGAACACTTGCAAATGGAAATGATTACCTATATGTTTTAAGAAACAATAATTACCCAGCGATACTTGTCGAATGTGCATTTATAGACAATAAGAGCGATATGGATAAGTTAAATACTTCTGAAAAAGTAAAAACAATGGGAACTCAAATTGGAATAGGAATAGAAGAATCTGTAAAATAAAACAAAAAATATTAAAGCAAAATATATCATCTCCTGTTATAATGTAAAATATAACAAGGGATGATATATTTTTGTAAAGAATCAAATTGTTTACAATGACGTTTATTGTATTGATAATCTGCTCATTATTGAGTATAATATAGAAATAAGTCAAAAATAAGATAGAAATAAGTTGAAATTAAGAATTAAAAAAATTTTTATTCCAATATGGAGGTAACTATGTCTGGATATACTAATGATGAATGTGAAATACCTAAAGTTAAAAGCTATCCAGGGGCAGATAAGGAAATTGCAAGCGAGATTGACTATAGCATAGTAAAAGGAACAGTTTTATTTGACTTGTACCAGAGAATTATGGATTTAGTTTTATCTATAATAGGACTTGTGATAGGTTTACCTTTAATAGCAATATTTGGAATTCTTATTAAAATAGAGGACAAAGGACCAATAACTTATAAGCAAGAAAGACTAGGAAAATGCGGAAGAAGATTCTATATATATAAATTAAGATCTATGAGAACAGACGCAGAAAAATTTGGCGCACAATGGGCTGAAAAAGATGATCCTAGAATAACTAAGGTTGGAAAGTTTATTAGGAAAACTAGAATTGATGAGATTCCACAGCTGTTTAATATATTAAAGGGGGATATGGGCTTAATAGGTCCTAGACCAGAAAGACCAAACTTTACTGTTCAATTTAATGAGGAAATACCTGGATTTATCAACAGGCTTGCTATAAAACCTGGACTTACAGGTTGGGCACAAGTAAATGGTGGATACGAAATCACTCCTGAAGAAAAACTTAAAGAAGATATTTACTATATAAAAAATAGGAGTATATTACTTGACTTTAAGATACTCTTTAAAACTGTTAAAGTAGTATTGACAGGAGATGGAGCTAGATAATTTTAAAATATTAGATTACTAATCAATGAAAAAGCTCTTTAAAAAAGAGCTTTTTTATTGTCAAAAAATACAAAAAAAGAAAAGGAATGAGAACTTATGATTAAAAAAATTTCTACTATATTATCGTTAGTTTTATTAATCTCTATTTCTAGTACGATAGGAGTATTTGCAGATGCAAATCCTAAGGAAGAGTTAATAGAAGGAAGTATACCAGAGATTTCTACAGAGTTAAATAAAAGAGTATTTAAGAGTTCTAAGGAAGTAATTCTTGTAAATGAAGATTCAATTGTAGATAGTATAAGTGCAACACCTTTAGCCTATTTAAAAAATGCCCCAATAGTTGTAACTAAGAGTAAAAATCTTGGGAGAGTAACAAGAAATTATCTAAAAGAACTAGGTACAGAGAAAGTTACAATAATAGGTGGTTTAAAAGCAGTATCTAAAGATGCTGAGCGTACTATAGAAAGAATGGGAATGAAAGTTGAAAGAATAAGAGGAAAAGACAGATATGATACATCCTTAAAGATAGCTAGAGAAATGTATAGAACTGTAGGGTTCGATAAGGTATTTTTACTTAGCTCAACTGTAGGATTAGAGAATGCCATATCTGTATATTCTTATGCCGCTAAAAATGGAATGCCAATAATATGGGCTAAAGATGAAGGTTTTGAAGAACAAATTGATTTCCTAAAAGGTAAAGACCTTGAAACAATATATGCACTAGGTGATTCAAAAGAGTTTATTGCAGAAGTTGATTCTAGCTTAAAGAATATAGAAGGTATAAAGCAAATAAATAAATCAAGTACAAATATCGATTTAATAAAGAAGTTTTATAATGAAAAAGATATAAAGAAAATATATACTGCTAGTTTAGACTTTGGTAGTAGGTCTGATGTAAATGAATATATTTCTTTGGGAGTAGTATCAGCTAAAGAAAATATGCCAATACTGATTTGTAGTGATAACTTAAGTAGTACACAAGATAAATTCTTAAAAAGTAACAATATAAATGAGGTAGTTGAAGTTGGATATGCAGTAGGGGATTATAGTCTATTAAAGAGTATATTTAATCTAACATCCTTATCTTGTATAATATTAATACTATTATTGCTATTGATTACATTTAGGGCACTTAGATATGATTCAATATAGTCTTTAATTTATAAGGAAGCTTTTCATAGGTTAAATTTATTTAATCAGAATAATGTTTATAAGCAGTTTTAAAAGTTCTACTTTTAGAGTTTAAATAGATAAGGAGAAAGAAAATGTCAAAAACAGCTAAAGCAGCATTGTGGATTATGGCAGCCACTATGTTTTCAAAAGTATTAGGTTTCCTTAGAGAACTTGTACTTGCAAATTTCTATGGGACAGGTATGTATGCAGACGTATTTGTATTAACATTAAATATACCTGGTTTAATCATAGCAGTCATAGGCTCTGCAATTGCTACAACTTATATACCTATGTACTTTGAAACAAAGAAAAGACTTGGAGATGAAGGTGCTTTAAAATTTACTAATAATGTTTTAAATATATGCTATATAATGGCTATAATAATAGCTATTCTTGGGCTTTTATTTACAGAGCAATTTGTTACAGTATTTGCAGCAGGATTTAGAAATGACCCTGCTAAGTTCCAAGCAGCAATACTATTTACTAAAATAATGATTTCAGGAGTTCTGTTCCTGAGTGGAAGTAAAATATTTAGTTCATTTTTACAGGTGAATGACAGTTTTGTAATTCCTGGTCTTATAGGAATTCCATATAATATTATAATAATAGCAGCAATAGCACTAAGTGCAGGTAAAAATGTATGGATACTACCAGCAGGAGCACTGATTGCTATGGCAAGTCAACTATTATTTCAGTTGCCATTTGCGTTTAAGAAGTCCTACAAGTATAAGCCATATATAAATTTTAAGGATGAGTCTATAAAAGAATTAGTCAATCTAGTATTACCTATGTTAATAGGGGTAGCTGTTGGACAGTTAAATATATTTGTCGACAGGTTATTGGCAACGACTTTAGGGGATGGAAAGTTGTCAGCTCTTAACTATGCAAATAGACTAAATGAGTTTGTTATGGCATTATTCGTAACATCAATAATAACAGTTATATATCCTAAGCTAGCAAAGATGTCAGGTAAAGATAATAAAGAAGGATTTATAAGTACTATTGTAAAATCATCTAACTGTATCATATTGGTGGTGCTTCCTATATCTATTGGAGCTATCATATTAGCAGAACCTTTAGTTAGAATCTTATTCCAAAGAGGTAAATTCGACGCATTATCAACAGACCTTACATCTATAGCACTTAGATTATATTCACTAGGTTTATTAGCGTGTGGAGTAAGAGATGTTTTATATAGGGCATTTTACTCTCTTGCAGATACAAAGACACCAATGATAAATGGAAGTATAGCTTTAATAATAAATATAGTTCTTAATTTAATATTGATAAGACCACTTGGTCATGCAGGTATTGCTATATCAACTAGTACTTCAAATATAATTACAGTTATATTATTGTTTATATCTCTTAAAAAGAAAAATGGATATTTTGGAGGAGATAAAATTATAAAGACTGGTCTAAAAAGTTTGGTAGCATCAGGAGTAATGGCAGTAGTCACTTTATTGATATATAATAACCTATATGCATTTATGGGTGCAGGAACAATTAAAGAAATCATATCAGTTGGAGTAGGAGTATTAGGTGGAGCTTCTGTATATACGATATTGATAGTTTTATTTAAAGTAGAAGAGATGGACTTAGCTTTTGAATTTTTAAGAAAAGGAAAACAAAAACTACTTAAAAGATAGACACTTACATTAGAAAATTAAAATAAAGTCAGAAAGGATGAAAATATGGATTATAAGAATAATTATGAAATGTGGTTGAATTCTCCTTATTTTGATGAACAAACGAAAAATGAGCTATTAAGCATAAAAGATGATGAAAAAGAAATACAAGATAGATTCTACAAAAACTTAGAGTTTGGAACAGGTGGTTTAAGAGGTATAATAGGAGCGGGAACTAATAGAATCAATATTTATACTGTTAGACGTGCGACACTTGGAGTTTTAAATTATATCATAAAGACTCAAGGTGAAGAAGGAAAACAAAAGGGAATAGTTATAGCACATGATAGTAGATACATGTCGAGAGAGTTTTGTATAGAAGTAGCAAAGACTCTAAGTGCTTATGGTGTAAAGGCTTATATTTTTGAAGAATTAAAGCCTACACCAGAACTTTCTTTTGCTGTTAGATACTTAAAGTGTGCTATGGGCGTAGTAATAACAGCAAGTCACAATCCTAAAGAGTACAATGGATATAAGGTATATGACTCAGAGGGGGGTCAAATCTGTATAGATATGGCAAATGATATAATAGCAGAAGTTAATAAGATTGATGATTACAGTGTTATTAAGAGTTTAGATTTTGAAGAAGCTTTATCTAAAAATTTAATAACTATATTAGATAATGAAGTAGATGACGAATTTATAAAAGCTGTTAAGAAGCAAGCGTTAAGACAAAATATAATAAATGAATATGGTAAAAAATTAAAAATAATATATACACCTATTCATGGAACTGGAAATAAGCCAGTAAGAAGAGTCTTAAATGAATGTGGATTTGAAAATGTGATGGTGGTTAAGGAACAAGAATTACCAGATTCTAATTTTTCAACAGTTAAGTATCCTAATCCAGAGGAAAAGTCAGTATTTAATATAGCTATTGAAATGGCAAAGAGTAATAATACTGATTTGGTAATAGGAACAGACCCTGATTGTGATAGAGTAGGGGTTGTTGTAAAAGATTCAAGTGGTGAATATATAGTCTTAAATGGAAATCAAGTTGGCTCACTTTTAGTTAGATATATAATAGAGAGTTTAGTTGAAGAAAATAAACTTCCTAAAAACAATCCTACAATAATAAAAACTATAGTTACATCAGAGTTAGGTGCAAAAATAGCGAAGGCTTCTAATGTAGATTGTTTAAATACTTTAACGGGATTTAAATTTATAGGAGAAAAAATAAAAGAATTTGAAGAAAGTAATGATAGAAGCTTTATAATGGGATATGAGGAAAGCTATGGTTACTTAATTGGAACTCATGCTAGAGATAAAGATGGTGTTGTATCTTCACTTATGATATGTGAAATGGCAGCATATTATTCTTCAAAAGGTATGAACCTGTATGAAGCTATGATAGATACATATAATAAATTTGGATATTATAAGGAAGAATTAAAGTCAGTGACTTTAAAAGGTATAGATGGAATAAAAAAAATAAAAGAGATGATGCTTTACTTTAGAAGTGTTAAAATAGATAATGTGGCTGATGTAAAAGTAGATAAGATTTTGGATTATAAGGATGGAGTAGATGATTTACCTAAATCAGATGTACTTAAATTTTTACTTGAAGATGGCTCTTGGATAGCTATAAGACCTTCAGGTACAGAACCTAAAATTAAATTTTACTTTGGAGCAAACTCAGACAACCAAGAAGATGTAGAATTAAAATTGAAAAATTTAATATCTTATATATTAAATGTAGTGGATTCTATATAAAAAGCTAAGGGGAGATAAACAATGAAAGTATACAATGTCATAATGGCTGGAGGAGGAGGAACTCGTTTCTGGCCACTTAGTAGACAAGAAGTACCTAAACAGCTTATAAATTTAAGTGGAGAAGATGCTTTAATAAATGAAACTATAAACAGAATAGATTCTCTAGCAAAAAAAGACGATTTATTTATAGTAACTAATGAGAAGCAATTGGAAGCTTTAAAGGATACAGTAAAAGATAAATGTTTAGATGGCAACATATTGCCAGAACCATGTGCCAGAAATACAGCAGCAGCTATAGGTTTTGCAGCTTTTAACATAATGAAAAAATATGGTGATGGTGTTATGTGTGTATATCCAGCTGACCATTATATAAAAGATGAAAAAGAATTTAAATCTATATTAGAAAAAGCTATCTATATAGCGGAAAACAATGATAAACTAGTAACTATTGGTATAACGCCTACATTTCCATCAACAGGATATGGATACATAAATTTTAATAGAGAAAACACAATAGAAAATGTTGCATATGAAGTAGTGGAGTTTGTAGAAAAGCCAAATTATGAAATTGCTAAAGAATATGTAAACTCTAAAAAATATGTATGGAATAGTGGAATGTTTGTATGGAAGGTATCTAAAATATTAGAAGATTTTAAGAGGTACTTACCTAAAGTATATGAAAAATTAGAAGAAATCAGCAATTACTTAGGTACAAAGGAAGAAATAGAAAAAATAAAAGAAATATATCCAACAATACAATCAATTTCCATAGATTATGGTATTATGGAAAGAAGTAATGATGTTATAGTAGTTCCTGGCGATTTTGGGTGGAATGATGTTGGGTCTTGGGATTCTCTAGGTGCAATATATCCAACTGATAATGAAGGTAACATCAAAAGAGGTGAAAATATTACTATAGACACTAAAAATTCAATTATATATTCAGATGACAAATTAATATCAACAATAGGTATTAGTGATTTGATAGTAGTATCTACAAATGATGCAGTTATGGTTTGTAGAAAAGATAAAGCTCAAGATGTCAAAAAGATAGTAGAGCAATTAAAAGAAGAAGATAGACAAGAATATATGTAGGAGGTGCTCATTTGATTCCTAAAAAAATACATTATGTATGGTTTGGTGGTCCAAAAGGAAATATAGAAAATATATGTATAAATTCTTGGAAAGAAAAGCTTCCAGAATATGAGATAGTAGAGTGGAATGAAAAAAACTTTGATATAGAGAAGGAAATAAAAGGAAATAAGTTTTTGGAAGAATGTTATAAAAGAAAGCTTTGGGCATTCATATCTGATTATACAAGAATAAAAGTACTCTATGAACAAGGTGGAGTTTATATGGATACAGATATGCAAATATTAAAGGATATAACTCCTCTTTTAGAAAATAATAGGCTAATCTGTGGGTATGAAGATGATAGAGAATATATAAATGGTGCTATAATAGGTGTAGAAAAAGGACATCCTTTTTTAAAAGACTTATTGGAGTATTATGAAAAAGAAGTACTTACTTCTTCATTGTTTACAATACCAAAGATAATGACTCATCTTATGGAAAAAAATTATAAGAAGATTGACCCAAATAATTATGAAGAAGACATTCGTGTCTATGATAAAGAATATTTTTATCCTTTTGGATTTAAAGAAGACTTTACACCAGAATGTATAACAGAAAACACTTTTGGTATACATTGGTGGGGAAAAAGTTGGGCTAAAAAGAGAAATTATTTCTTAGAAAGCAAACACTTAACAGGTGCAAATAAGATATGGAAGTGTTGTAAAATATTTGCAAGTAATACTTTACGAAACTAAAAGGGAGAAAGTAAAATGAAGACTTTAAACGATGATAGAAATATTATGATGAAAAAATATCTTTATATATTTGTTTTGTTTATCATAGTACTTAGAAAGTATATGATATCATTTATTGACCCAAATATAAATCTAGGGATGATTAAATCAGCGTTATTTTATTCTTCAATAGGAATACTAATGCTACTTTTTTTATTTGATAAGAGAAAAAGTATAACAGAAATGTTTCTAGTTGGAGCTTGTGTCTTACTTTATGTATTAAATAGAGAAGGAGCTATATTATTAATTGTATTACTAGCTGTATCAGCTAAACAAATAGATGATAAATATATAGTTAAAAGTTACTTAATAATATCTGCATGTTTTTTAATAGTAGCTATATTATTATTTAATTTATTTCCTTCATTAGTATTTAATCAAGAAGTCCACTATAGATATATAGAAAATATAGATATGCTTGTTACAAGAATGGATTTTGGGCTTGGTAATCCAAATAGTGTATTTTATCATATGGTTACTATATATGCAGCATATATATTCTTAAGATATAAAAACTATAATAAATGGGATAGAATAATTTTATTTGGTTCTGCATTTTTTGTTTATCAAACGACATATAGTAGAACAGGTTTTTTTACTATATTAGCAGGATTAATATTTGTAGAAATAATAAGATTGATAAACATAAAAAAAATAAAAGGTCTACCAACACTTGTAAAGATGTTGCCAATAATACTTACTTTATCCAGTGTAGCTATTGGTATAATGTTTTCTAAGAGTAGTATATTAAATAGATTATTAGCAAGTAGACCTAAGTATTGGCATGTATACTTAGCTGAAGCAGGAAATTTTATGAAACCTTTTGGAAATTCATATAGCGCAGCTATAAAAGCAACTAATCCATTAGACAGTTCTTATATATATATAATTAGTGTATTAGGAGTAATTGCTTGCATATTATTTATGTATTTGATGTATAAAGGCATAGGAAGTTTTATAGAAAAAGATAAGAAAGAGTATTTAGTAGCTTTATTCATATTTTTACTATACTCTTTTGCAGAAAACTTACTATTAGAGGCTTCATTTAGTTTTGCAATAGTATTACTAATAAAAGAAGTAATATTAAATGATAAAAGAAATGTAGAACTGTGGAAAATGAAAAGTAGGAGGTAGTAATGTTAATATCATTAATAATGCCAACGTTAAATAGATATGATGATATATACTTACTTATGGACAGCTTAGAAAGTCAAACTTACAAAAACTTTGAACTTATAGTAGTGGATCAAAACGATAATAACAAAGTTAAGGAGATAGTTGACAAATACATTGATAAGTTAGATATAAAGTATATAAAAAGCGATAAGCTGGGATTAAGTTATAACAGAAATGTAGGAATAAATAACGCTAAAGGTCAAATTATAGGTTTCCCTGATGATGACTGTGTTTATGAAAATAATACATTAGAAAAAGTTATAAACTTCTTTAATCAAAATAAAGACTATAAAATATACAGTTGTAAGACTATGGATGCAAATAAAATTGATGCATTTAAAAAAATGGCGGATGGAACTTGTGATATTACAAGTTCCAACGTTTTAAATACTATAACATCTATAACTTTTTTTGTTGACTTTGAAGAGAAAGAATATACAAGGTTTGATGAAAAATTAGGTGTTGGTGGAGAATTTGGTGCTGGTGAAGAGATAGATTATGTTTTAAATTTATTGAGCTTAGGATTTAAAGGAAAATACTTTGGAGATGATATAATTTACCATCCTGCAAAAAAACATTCTAAATCTAAAGAAAAGTATCAAAAAGATTATAACTATGGAAGAGGTTTTGGAGCACTTTGTAAAAAAGAAATAGTCTATAGAAAGAATTATAAGTTTGTAAAGGTTATGGCATCAAAACTTGTAAGAAATATAGGTGGTCTTATATTGAGTTCCAACAGAGATTATCATAGTGCCACTATAAAAGGAAGAATTAATGGATTTAGACAGTATAAGTTATAATGAGGATGGTGTTTATGGACAAGGTTAAATTTTTAATAAATATGCTTTTGGCTTTTTTTATGTATCCATTTAGTAAGCATAAGTTTAATGGTAGAAATATCTGGCTTATAGGTGGACATTCAGGAGATATATACAATGATAATGCGAAGTTCTTTTATGAGTATATGTTGAAGGAGCATAATGATGTAGAGACTTATTGGGTGGTAAATAAAGACAGTAAAGTATTCGATAAAATTCCAGGCAAAAAATTAATAAGAGGAAGTGTAGAAAACTATCTATATTATTACAATTCAAAAGCCATAGTATTTTCACATGCGCCATCAGCAGATATAGCACCATATAACTTTGCTGTACCTGTTCTTAATTATTTTCATAAAAAGACAGTAAAAGTATTCTTAAATCATGGGACTATAAGTTTTAAAAAGAGAAAACCAATGAATAAAAAATTCAAAAATATTATAGATAATCTATATAAAAGCTATAATATAGTTACAGCAAGTTCTGAGTTTGAAAGAAATGTTATGGTAGATGATTGGGGAATGTTAGATGACTCAGTTTATATAATTGGAAATGCAAGATATGACAATTTACCAACAAATGAAGTTGCACAAACACGAGATATATTATATACTCCTACATGGAGAGATTGGATAAAATTTAGTTCAGGAAAATTTACAGATACAGATTATTTTAAAAGTATAATGAATTTTTTGAATGATGATAAGTTAAATAAAATACTAGATGAGAAAGATATAAATGTAAAAATTTATATGCATCATCTTATGCATGAGTTTATAGATGACATAAAAGAAAATATAACGGGAAAACGAATTGTGTTTTTAGACAAAGGGGTAACTCTAGCAAATGAAATTAGAAAATCAGCTGCAAATATAACTGATTATTCAAGTGTAGCTATAGACTTTTTATATATGAATAGACCTATACTGTTTTACCAATTTGATTTGGAGGAATATATGGAAAAAGTTGATTCATATATAGATTTGAAAGGTGAAATGTTTGGGTCTTTAGCTTATAATAATGATGAAGCTGTGAATAAACTTATTGATATTATTGAAAATAATTTTGAGGTTATGGGTAACCAAAAAAATGAGAGAAATAAGTTTTTCAGATATAATGACAATAAGAACTGCAAGAGGATATATGATTGTGTAATAAGTAAAATTAAATAAATATTTTATAAATGATGAGGAAGGTAATATGAAGAAGAATTTAGTATCTATAATTACTCCCATGTATAATTCTGAAAAATTTATTGAAGCAACCATAAAATCAGTATTAAACCAAACTTATCAAGAATGGGAAATGTTAATTATTGATGATTGCTCAACAGATAATAGTCCTAATATAGTCAAATCTTATATGCAACAGGATAGCAGAATAAAATGTATAAAGACTGAGACTAATAAGGGTGTCTCTAATGCTAGAAATTTAGCACTAAGTAAGGCAACAGGACAATTTATAGCTTTTTTAGATAGTGATGACCAATGGAATAGTAGTAAGTTAGAAAAACAAGTAAACTTTATGTTAGAAAATGATTATGTAATATCATTTACTTCATATGAACTGATGGATGAAAATGACAAAAAATTAAACAAGGTAATAAAAGTACCACCTAATGTAGATTATAGGAGATTATTGAAAGGAAATATCTTAGGATGTCTTACTGTTGTAATTGATAAGTCTAAACTAGATTTTGAAATAAAAATGAGTGGTGTAAGACATGAAGATTATGTTTTATGGTTATCTATATTGAAAAGAGGGCATATTGCCCACGGAATAAACGAAGTTTTAGCATTATATAGAAAGTCTAGTAATTCACTAAGTGGTAATAAAATAAAAGCTGCCATGTGGACTTGGAATATATATAGAAATATAGAAAAAATACCTCTATACAAAGCTGTATACTACTTTATTAATTATGGAATAAATGGAATCAAAAAAAGTTAGATAGAGAGGAAGATTTAATTAATGTATAAATATAAATTTACTGTATTTACTCCAACATATAATAGAGATCATTTACTTGAAAATTTGTACAATGATTTAAAAGCTCAAACTTATGACTTCAATGATTTTGAATGGCTGATTGTTGATGATGGAAGTGAAGATGGTACTAAAGAATTAGTTGAAAAATTTATATCAGAAAATAAATTAAATATAAGATATATATACAAAGAAAATGGAGGAAAACATACTGCAATAAATCTAGGTGTAAAAAATGCAGATGGAGAACTATTTTTCATTGTAGATAGTGATGATGGTTTAATTAAAGATTCTCTTGAAATTGCTAATGATGAATGGAATTCTGTAGAGAATAAAGAAGGATTTAGTGGAGTTGTTGGACTTTGTGTATACCCAAGTGGAGATTTAATAGGGACAGAAATGCCTGAAGATAAGAAAATATGTCACTTTGCAGACCTATATTTTAAGTACGGTGTTAAGGGAGATAAAAGTATAGTATTTGTAACTGATGAACTTATAAAATTTCCTTTTCCAGAAAGAAAAGAAGTGAGATTTTTACCAGAAAGTGTAGTATGGAATGAAATGTCTAAATACTATAAAGTTAAATGTGTAAACAAGCCTATGATAATAAGAGATTATTTGGATGATGGTTTAACAAAAAATATCTTAAGTAAAAATTCGTTAAGAGGTAGAGCATTAGAATTTTTATATTTGATAAATCAAAATACATATCCTTTAGGTAGATATCCATATATGTGGATAAAAAATTACATAAATTTAGCTAGATATTCGTTATTGTCTGATAGCCATTATTTTGGAGAAATCAATAAAATATCTGATAAATTGTTGTATTTAGTATTATTCCCATTAGGATATTACAAATATATTGGACAAAGAAAATTAGTATCTAAGTAAACTTGTTGGTATAGTACTGCTAGTTGCTATATAAGGAGAGTAAAAATATGAATGAGCCTTTAGTATCGATAATTACTCCTGTATATAATTCAGAAGAGTTTTTATCAGAGACAATAAAGTCAATCCAAAATCAAACTTATAAAAATTGGCAGCTTTTATTAGTGGATGATTGTTCTAAGGACAATTCAAGTGAAATTATAAAAAGTTTTCAAAAAGAAGATGCTAGAATAAAATATATAAAGCTTGAAAAAAATTCTGGAGCTGCAGTATCTAGGAATGTAGGAATTAAAAATGCGGAAGGTCGATTTATTGCATTTATAGATAGTGATGATTTATGGGATAGTAAAAAGTTAGAAATTCAGATAGGATATATGTTAAAAGAAAATATCGGATTTTCTTTTACATCTTATAGATATATGAGAGAAGATGGAACAAAAACAAGTAAAGTTGCAAGAGCTCCTAAAAAGATTGACTATGAAGGACTACTTAGAAATACTATAATAGGGTGCTCTACCGTAGTCATTGATAAGAATATCGTAGGCGAATTTAATATGCCTTTGGTAAGAAGAGGACAAGATACTGCAACTTGGTTACAATTACTTAAAAAAGAAGAGTATGCGTATGGTATTTATGAAGATTTAGTAAATTACAGATTAGTTGGAAATTCTATATCTAGTAATAAAATAAAAGCATTAAAAAGAACTTGGAATACTTATAGAAATGTTGAAAATTTAAGTTTGCCAAAAAGTCTATATGTATTTTGTTTTTATGTCTTTAATGCTATCAAGAAGAGAGTATAAGTTTTATATACTTGGAGGTAAAAATAATGAAAATAGCTATAGCTGGGACTGGATATGTAGGATTGGTTACAGGCGTTTGTCTAGCAGAAGTAGGTAATGAGAATATAATTTGTGTTGATGTAGACGAACAAAAGGTTAAATCAATGAAGCTAGGAATAGCTCCTATATATGAAGAAGGCCTAGAAGAACTTATGGTTAAAAATTACAATAGAGGAAGAATAGATTACACTACTGACTATAAAAAAGCTTATGAAGATGTAGATGTAATATTAATAGCTGTAGGTACACCAGAGAGAAGTGATGGTTCAGCTAATTTAGATTATATAAAGGCAGTTGCAAAGCAAATAGCTGAAACTGTAACGAAAGATACTCTAGTGGTAATAAAATCTACAGTGCCAATTGGTACAAATGAAGAAATAGAAGATTATATAAGTAGAAATTTAAAAAATGATGTAAAAATAGAACTGGCATCTAATCCAGAGTTTTTGTCACAAGGAACAGCAGTAAGAGATACTTTACATGCCTCAAGAATCGTTATAGGTGTAGAAAGTGAATGGGCTAGAGACATATTACAGAAAATTTATGAGCCTTTTAATCAACCTATAATAGTTACAAATAGAAATAGTGCTGAAATGATAAAGTATGCATCAAATAATTTCTTGGCACTTAAAATATCATTTATGAATGATATTGCAAATCTTTGTGAAATAGCTGGAGCTAATGTAGAAGATGTGGCTTTAGGAATGAGTTATGATGATAGAATTGGAAGTAAGTTTTTAAAGGCAGGTATCGGGTATGGAGGTTCTTGTTTTCCAAAAGATACAAAAGCACTTCATTGGTTATCTGAACATAATGGCTATGAACTAAAAACAGTAAAGGCTGCAATCGAAGTTAATGAAAGTCAGAAGCTTAAATTAGTTAGAAAAGCATCAAAGTTAGTTGAGAGTTTTCAAGATATGAAGGTTGCTGTACTAGGTCTTACTTTTAAACCTGATACTGATGATATAAGAGAAGCACCATCTATACCAAATATAAAATATTTGCTTGAAAGAGGAGCAAGAGTAACAGTATATGACCCAATTGGTGTCAGCAATACTAAGAAAATATTTGGCGATTCTATACTTTATGCCAATTCTATAGATGATACAATAGAAGATGCAGAGATATGTTTTATAATGACAGAATGGAAAGATGTCTTAAATTATGATATACATAAGTATAAGGAAAAGATGAAAAATCCTTTAGTTCTTGATGGAAGAAACTGCTATAGGGTTAAAGATATGGAAGAACTTGGGATTGAGTATTATTCGATAGGAAGGTAAAGATTATGAAGACTGTTTGTTATTTAGCTGATGGGTCAAATCCTCATACTTTAAAATGGTGTAGTTTTTTTAAAAATAAAGGATATGATATTCATGTAATCTCTCTAAATGGAGGTCACATGGAAGGGATAAAAATTTATGACTTTGGTTCTAATGTAGAAGAACTAAAGAATGAAAAAATTTCTAAAAAAACAGGATATTTAGGCTCAATAAAAAAAATAAAGAAGTTAGTGAATGAAATAAAGCCAGATATATTGCATGCACAATATGCAAGTAGTTATGGATTTATAGGAAGTTTACTTGGGTATCATCCATATATTATTTCTGTTTGGGGTACTGATATTTACGATTTCCCTAACAATGGTTTTATACAAAAACAAATTATAAAGCATAACTTTAGAAAAGCAGACTATATTTTTTCAAATAGTAGAGATATGGCTAAAGAGGCTAATAAATATACAGCAAAACATGTAGATGTAACCTTTTTCGGAGTAGATATGGATAGATTTAAACCTATGGAAGTAGAAAAAGAAGATGCTTTTGTAATAGGAATTATAAAAAGTTTAGAAAAAAAATATGGAATAGAATATTTAATACAAGCTTTTAAGATGTTGAAAGATGAATATAAAGATAAGAGAATAATTCTTAAAATAGGTGGCTCTGGGAGCCAGATGGACAACCTAATAAATTTAGCTAAGGAATTAGGTGTAGAAGAAGATGTTCAATTCTTAGGAAGAATATCTCCAGAGAATGTCAACAAGACTTTTAATTCTTTTGATGTAACTGTGTTTCCTTCTTTAAGAGAGGGATTTGGTGTGGCAGCTATAGAATCAGAAGCCTGTCAAGTACCTGTAATAGTTACGAATGTAGGTGGACATCCAGAATCTGTATGGGAAAATGAAACTGGCTTAATTGTAGAACCAAAACAACCAGAAGAAATAAAAAATGCGATAATAAAATTAATGGAAGATGATGAACTTAGACTCAGTATGGGTACAAAAGGACGTCAGTTTGTTAAAGAAAATTATGAAGTTAATCTAAACTTTAATGATATAGAAAAAATTTATGACTCTATATTAGATAAACATAAAAAATAAAATTAAAAAATACAGCAAAAGATAGATGTTGTTGGCTATGCTTAGGTGCGTAGCTTTTGCTGTTTAATGGAGGGCTTCTAGTTATGCGAGAAGGTATAGATTTAGAGAAAGAAAGCTTTTTTAATAAGCTTTTTAAGAAATATAAATTTAGACAATTAACATTATTAATTCTAGATATTTGTAGCGTGCTAGTAGCATTTCGAATGTCTTTAAGTCTTACAGGTAATTTAAATGTATTTACTATTAATGATGTAATAATTTCAGTTTGTATATATATTGTACTTCATATAGTATCATTTAGATTATTTAAGTGTTACAACACATTATGGAGATATGCAGGCGAAGAAGAAATTGTCTCTATTTTTATTGCAACTTTAGCCTATTTAATACCAGCTTATATAATCAATAAATTATTGGGCTTTGACTATCCCATAATGTTTTATGTATTAAATACAATATTTATTATAATGTTTACAAGTGGTGCAAGAATAGCGTATAGAGCTATAAGAATAGTCATGAATAAGACTTATTCTAGAGGAAAGGTTTCAAATATCCTTATAATTGGTGCAGGGGATGCTGGAGAAATGGTTATACAGGAGTTAAAAAGAAATCCAGAACTTAAAAAAGTAGCAGTGGCTATAATAGATGATGATGAAAATAAGGTTGGAAGAATAATTCATAATGTAAAGATTGTAGGGGCAACTTCAAATATAAAAGATGTAGTTGAAAAATACAATATAGATGAAATAATATTTTCAATTGCAAATATAGAAAAATATAGAAAAAAAGAAATTATTGATATATGTAAGAATACTAATTGTAAAATAAAGACAATACCAGGAATTTACGAAATTATAGACGGAAAAGTAGATATAAAACAGATTAGAGAAGTAGATATAGAAGATTTATTGGGGAGAGAGCCAATAAAAACAAATTTAAGAGAGATAAGCAATTATATTGAAGGAAAAGTAATTCTAATAACTGGAGGTGGAGGCTCAATTGGTTCAGAGCTTTGCAGACAGATTGCAGGATTTAATCCTAAAGAGCTTATTATAGTTGATAATTATGAAAATAATGCTTATGCGATACAGCAAGAATTGATTAGAAAATATAGAAATAAATTGGATTTAAAGACGATAATAGCATCAATAAGAGAAGAAAAAAGAATGGATGAGATATTTAATAAATATAAGCCAGAAGTAGTATTTCATGCAGCAGCACATAAACATGTTCCTCTTATGGAATCAAGTCCTGGTGAAGCTATAAAGAATAACATATTTGGGACTTTAAACATAGCAGGCTTATCCTCAAAATATAGAGCTAAGAAATTTGTTCTTATATCTACAGATAAGGCTGTAAATCCTACTAACATAATGGGAGCTACTAAAAGGGCAGCTGAAATGATTATACAGACTATTAATGCTGAAAGTGAGACTGAATTTGTTGCTGTTAGATTTGGAAACGTACTTGGAAGTAATGGAAGTGTAATTCCACTCTTTAAAAAGCAAATAGAAGATGGTGGGCCAGTTACAGTTACACATCCAGATATCATTAGATATTTTATGACAATACCAGAAGCAGTAGGATTGGTTATACAAGCTGGAGCTATGGCTAAAGGAGGAGAAATATTCGTACTTGATATGGGAGAGCCTGTAAAGATATTGGATTTAGCGAAAAATTTGATTAAATTCAGTGGATTTGAGCCAGATGTTGATATAAAAATTGAATTTTCTGGTCTTAGACCAGGAGAAAAATTATATGAAGAACTACTTATGTCAGAAGAAGGTCTATTGGATACAGAGCATAAAAAGATTTTTATTGGAAGACCAATAGATGTTGATAGAGAAAAAATAACAAAATACTTAAAACTTTTAAGAGAAATTACTAACAATGAAGAAATTGAAAAAATAGATAGTGTTATGAGAAAATTAGTGCCAACTTACATTAAACCAGAAGATGCTAATATCAAGGAAATCGCAATAACTCGGGAGAAGTAGAATATATTTCTAATTTGTAACCAGGGGGAGCAAAAAGAAACAAATATATAAGAAAAAGAAACAAAAGATTACAAAAAGATTACAAAAAGATTACAAAAAAGGTTGCAATTTATTTTGATGTAAGTTAGAATGTTAATTAGGAATTGGAAACGAAGGAACAAAATGTTAAATTTTCGAAAGGATTAGGTATTTGAGATTATGATGAATATTAAAAATAAAAAACATATATTAAAAAAATTTATAGCTATGGTGTTAATAGCAGGAGTTGTCACAGTAGAAGCAGGAGCAATAACAGCTAGTGCGGCAGAGCTAACTAATTCACCTATGACTGCAACAGTAGACCAATGTGATTTCTTAAATATGAGAAGTGGAGCTAGTGCAAATGACTCAGTAGTAGGAAAGATAAACACAGGAGACAAAGTTGAGGTTTTAGAATTACATTCAAATGGATGGCTTAAAATAAAAACAGTTGACAATGTTACAGGATGGGTAAATGGAGACTATTTAACTATTGAAGGTGGAAATGTAGATGCAAAGGTACAAAATGTTTTAAACTTAGCATTTAAGCAACAAGGTAAGCCATATAGATGGGGAGCAACTGGACCAAACTCTTTTGATTGTTCTGGGTTCACTTCTTATGTCTATAAAAATGGAGCAGGAGTTAATTTACCAAGAGTATCAAGATCACAAGCAACAGTAGGAAAGAAAGTATCAAGAGCAGAATTAAAACCAGGAGATTTAGTTTTCTTTGGTTCAGGTGGTTCAATTAATCATGTTGGATTGTATGTAGGAGATTCTAAATTCATACATTCACCACAAACAGGAGATGTAGTAAAAGTTACTAGCATGGCTCCAGGAACAAATTATGGAAGAAGACTTATAACTGCTACACGTGTTTTACAATAATAATATAGATTTACATAGGATTGAATATTAACATTAAGTATGTAGAGTTACATTTGATGTTTTACATAAATATTGAAACGGTTAGTAATATTAAAATAGCAATGAACGTTATAAAAACAGCAAAGAAGATAAATTTCTTTGCTGTTTTTTTTATAATAAATTATCTTATATTATAATCAAATATTAAATATAAATTTTAACTATATTATTCAATATTTGACAGATAATATGAATTTTAGATATACTTAGTAAGGAGTATATTGTAAAAAAAAATAAATTTTAGAAATTAAGGGGGATGAAATGAAAAAAATAAGTATATTAGTATTATCACTTATAATGACACTTACAATGTGTAGTGTAAGTTCATTTGCTGATTCATCAAATGATAAGGAAATGAGAGCTGCTTGGATATCTACAGTTTATAACTTAGACTGGCCTAAGACTAAAAATAATGAAGCCAAGCAAAAAAAGGAATACACAGATTTATTAGACAAATTAAAAAGTTCAGGGATAAATACAGCAGTGGTTCAAGTAAGACCAAAATCAGATGCTTTATATAAATCAAATATAAATCCATGGTCTGAATATCTTACAGGGACACAAGGTAAAGACCCTGGATATGACCCATTACCATTTTTAATAGAAGAAGCACATAAAAGAGGTATGGAATTTCATGCATGGTTTAATCCATACAGAATAACTATGGCAGATGAGAGTATTGATAAATTACCAGCTAACCATCCAGCAAAGAAAAATCCAAGTTGGGTAATTAAACATGGAAATAAGTATTACTATGACCCAGGTTTGCCAGAAGTTAGAAAGTACATAGTTGATAGTATAGCAGAGGTTGTTCAGAATTATGACATAGATGGTGTTCATTTTGATGATTACTTCTATCCAGGAGAAAGTTTCAATGATAATGCAACATATCAGAAATATGGAAATGGACAGAATAAAGACAATTGGAGAAGAGAAAATGTAAATACTCTACTTAGAGATGTAAAAGCATCTATAAAGAGTATAAAATCTAATGTTGTATTTGGTGTAAGTCCAGCTGGTATATGGAGAAATAAGAGTAGTGACCCAACAGGTTCAGATACATCAGGTAATGAAAGTTATGTAGGTACATATGCAGATACAAGAGCTTGGATAAAACAAGGATTAGTTGATTATGTAGTTCCACAACTTTATTGGCCAATTGGTCTTAAAGCTGCAGATTACTCTAAATTAGTGGCATGGTGGGCTAATGAAGTAAAAGGAACAAACGTAGACTTATACATAGGACAAGGTATATATAAGCAAGGTCAATCAAGTTATAATGGACAAAATATAGCAAAAGAAATAGTACAACAAGTAACATTAAATAGAAAATATAGTGAAATAAAAGGTAGTATGTATTTTTCAGCTAAAGATATAGCAAATAGTACTTCTATACAAAATGATTTAAAGAGTTTATATTCTAGTAGTAATGAAGAACCAGTTACTCCACCATCAAATGTTAAAGTGGAAAAATTAAGAGGTAATGAAAGATATGATACAGCAGTAGCAATAAGTAAAAAAGGTTGGGCTACAAATTCAGATACAGTAGTATTAGTAAATGGATATTCTATAGTTGATGGTATAACATCAACACCACTTGCTACAGCAAATGATGCTCCTATATTATTAGTAAATAAGGATAATATACCAACATCTACTAAGGATGAGATAAAAAGACTTAATCCAAGCAAAGTTGTTCTAATAGGAGGAAATAACTCTATTGGAGATAAAGTTGAGAATGAAATAAAGGATACACTATCAAATGTGTCAATAAATAGAGTTGGCGGTTCAGATAGATATAGTACATCTTTATTAATAGCAAAGGAATTAGTAAAAACTAATCCAGTAGAAAAATTATATATAACAAGTGGTACAGGTGAAGCCGATTCTCTTTCTATAGCTTCAAAAGCAGGAGAGGAAAAGCAACCAATAGTATTAGTATCAAAAGATAATGTAAGTGATGATGTTTACAACTGGATATCAGACTTAAAAGTAAAGGATGCTTATTTTATAGGTGGTAATCTAAGTATATCTGATTCAGTAATAAATAAATTAGATAAGGTTATTACAAATGATGTATCTAAAAATAGAATAGCTGGAGAAAATAGAGAAGAAACAAATGGAAAAGTAATACAAAAATTCTATCCAAATGCTGAATATCCATCAATGTTTGTAAGTAAAAGTAATCAGTTAGTAGATGCTTTAACATCAGGTCCTTTAGCAGCTAAATTGAAATCACCAGTAGTTATGCTTGGAAATAGTGTAACATCTGCTCAGAAAACTGCCTTAGAGCCTAAGAAAACGACTCTAGTATATGAAGCAGGTGATGGTATAAATCAAACTTCATTAAATACTTTCTTAAACTTAGTTAAGTAATAGAAAAATTTGTTTGAAATACAGACTATTTTTATTAAGATAAAATGAGGATTATAGATATAAACTAGAAAATAAAAAAGAACTATATACACTTTATAATCAAGTATCATAATGACTTGAAGATAATTATGTGATATAGTTCTTTTTTTATGTTTAATCTTATATTTACAATAAACTTTATGTTAAATTTCTTATTCTTTAAATTCTATATCATTAAATATAAAATCATGTAATATGTCTAATGTATCTGGGTCAAATCTCAGAACCCATCCAGCTTTTCCATATATACCACCTGTACTGTGAATTTCATCATCAATAGGGAATTCAAATTGCTTAACATTCAAGTCGCCCATTTTTAAAACTTGAGCTCCTAAAGAAAGTATCGCATTAGGTTTCATGTTAGTTTTAACATATGGAAGAACAGCATCTAATAAACCTGGATATTTAGTGACAGGTAAAGTTTCTGTTTTCTTGATTATAGCCTGTATAATCTGTCTCTGTCTGCCGTCTCTAGCAAAAGCTGTATCGTTGTGTCTGATACGTGCAAAAGATAATGCTTGGTATCCATTTAAAGTTTGTTCTCCTGATTTTTTAATGTATTGTATGCTACCTTTATCATCACTCTTATTCCAACCATAAGTTTCAGGAATAAATTTATTTAATTCTTGTATTTCACCTTTTTCAATGGTAACTTCAACGCCACCAATAGCATCAATTATATACATAAATGATTCGAAATTAACACAAGCATAATTCTGAATATCGATATTAAAATTCTCTTCAATTGTTTGTATTAATAAATCAGCTTGTCCATAAGCATAAGCATGAGTAAGTTTTTGTTTACCATGACCAGGGATGTCTACATAACTATCACGAGCTAATGATGTAAGTTTGATATCATTGTGTTTGTTATCAATAGTAAGTATCATCATAGCATCTGACCTTGAAGAATCTTCGTTTGGTCTAGCATCTGTTCCCATAAGTAGTATGTTAGTTATTCCATTTTCATTTTTATGGTCATTATTATTTAACAAATTACTATCTATGCTCGAGTCATGAATAGCAGATAATTTATAATAAAAATATCCATAGACGCTTATAGGGAATATTACTACCAAGAAAGCCAGTAGTATAACAAATTTCTTTAATTTTGACAAAAGTACCCCTTCTTTCTTCTTTTTCCTGTATATTTTTTAATAGCATACACTTAATTATATTAAAGTATTGAGATATATTCAATACTTGTTTCAGTTACAAAAAAAAGACAAAGATATAATTTATAAGAAAATTTGTCAATTTATATATAATTAAAAGTATATGTAATATATTAAAAAAATTTAATTTATATTTTAAAATAAAAACACACCTCACAATTGCAAAGAAACTTGCATTTGAGAGGTATGTACTTACTATAAAATTATTGATTTGTTTTAGATAAATACTTATTCTTCCAACATAATGTCCTCAAATATAAAATCATGCATTGCGTCTAATTCATATTCTTCAAAAGGAATTACATAGCCTGCATCACCTATTTTTCTACCATTTTCAGTAGAAAGAGGGAATTCCATAGATTTAAGGTTTAAATTTCCTATGCTCAACAAATCTTTTCCTAAAGATATTATTTCATTAGGATTCATATTAGTTTTTACATATGGAAGTATTGTATTA
Organism: Clostridioides sp. ZZV14-6387; assembly: GCF_020657835.1. Classification (NCBI taxonomy): domain Bacteria; kingdom Bacillati; phylum Bacillota; class Clostridia; order Peptostreptococcales; family Peptostreptococcaceae; genus Clostridioides; species Clostridioides sp. ZZV14-6387. Next base: position 58,920 of record NZ_JAGWCW010000009.1, on the reverse strand, counting down.
ACTAGATTAGGATATTTAGTAACTGGTAAATCCTTAACACCATTTATTAAGCTTTGTATAACACTTCTTTGTCTTCTATCTCTTTGGTCTGTACTATCATTTTTTCTTATACGAGAAAATGCAAGTGTTTGGTATCCATTTAGTTTTTGCTCACCTGAGTTTCTTATATATTTAAGAGAACCTTTGTCATCACTTTTATTCCACTTATAAGTTTCAGGTATAAACTTGTTTAATTCTCTTATTTCACTCTTATCAACAGTAACAGTTACTCCACCTAAAGCATCGACTATATCCATAAAAGAGAAAAAGTCAACTACAGCATAGTTTTGTATGTCAATTTCGAAGTTCTCCTCTATAGTTTCTATCAATAAGTTAGCTTGTCCATATACATAAGCATGTGTTAGTTTTTGCTCTCCATGTCCTGGTATATTAACATAAGTATCTCTATTTAATGAAGTCAATTTAAGGCTTTTATTTTTATTATCAATAGTCAGTATCATCATGGCATCTGAACGAGAAACTTCTTCTCCTGGTCTTGCATCTGTACCTAATAATAATATATTTGTGATACTTTCTTCATTTTTATAGTCATTACTACTAAGCGCCTCTGTATTTATACTATCATCTTGGATAGTTTTTAGTTTAGTAAAAACATATCCATATATGCTAACAGGAAATGCTATAACTAAAAGGGCTAGAAATATAACGAACTTTTTGAGTCCTGACAATAATATCCCCTACTTTCTAAATTTTTTAATTACACACAGTTAATTATATTAAAAATTTGTTACATAAGCAATAAAAAACACAATAAATTAGCATAAGTTTGTCATAATATAATTATTTTTATAATGTTTTAAAGAAGAAAGTGTGTAGTTATTATTAATTTCCTTGGAATATAATTATATTATGACTTAAATTTTTATAAATAGATGTACATATTGAAAAAAATATTTTCCTAGATGTACTTATATCAACTTACAAAATGAGCAAATTGTAATTTAAAATTTTTAGTGTATAATAGGAATTGAAAATTTAAACTGATAAAAAATAATAAAAAATAATCATAAATTATATAATTTGGGGGAGGAAATGTATGATAAAATTAATAGCAACAGACTTAGATGGAACTTTGTTAGATGAGAAGAGCGAAATAAATCCAGAATTTTATAAAGTATTTGAAAAATTAAGAGAGAGAGGGATAATGTTTTCAGCTGCAAGTGGTAGACAGTATCAGAATCTTATAAAGAAATTTGAAGATATAAAAGATGATATGATGTTTATCTCAGAAAATGGAACATTGGTGGTATATAAAGGAAAAGAAATATTATCAAATCCTTTGGACAAAGAATTAGTAAATGAAATTATAGAGACAACAAGAAGTATAGAAGGTAAGAAAATCGTAATGAGTGGTAAAAAATACGCTTATATAGAAAGTAAAGATGAAGCTTTTATAGATGAAGTTAGTACTTACTATGCAAAGTTTAAAGTTGTAGATGACTTGACTAAAGTAGAAGGAGATATATTAAAGATAGCCGTATTTGACTTCAAAGGTGCAGAACATAATAATAGTATTTACTTTGAAAAGTTTTCTGATAGAGCTCAGGTATGTATTTCTGGAGTAGAATGGCTTGATTTAACTGCAAAAGGTGCAAATAAAGGAAGTGCCATAAAAAAAGTACAAAGAATGCTAGATATAAAATATGAAGAAACTATGGTATTTGGCGACCAATTGAATGATGTAGAAATGATGAAGAGTGCTTATCATAGTTATGCCATGGAAAATGCAAATGAGTATTTAAAAGAAATTGCTAGATTTAGAGCAAAAAGAAATACTGAGAATGGTGTTGTAGATAAGATAAAAGAGGTCATGAAAATAGGATAGCCATTTATAGTGGGGGTCTAAATGAAAAAGATTATTTTGGCTGGTATAAATGATAAGTTAAAAGTAGCATATAAATTGCAACTTGAAAATGTATTGGGAGATGTTGCAAAAATAGAGGCTTATGATATAGAAGATTCAAACTTGTCAAATTGTGATGTTATAGTAGCAATGAATTATTTAGATGAACAGATAGTAGATAAATGGATAAAGAGAAATAAAGAAAAATTAGTTTTAGTAAAAACTATGTATACTAAAGATGCAGTGGAAAAGTTGAGTAAAATTCCAAAAGGAAAAAGGGTTCTCATTATAACTCCTGAATGGATATATACATTAGAATGTATAGCAATACTAAAAAAGTTAGGGATAAATCACATTGAATTTATACCATATAACAAAGAGTTGTTTGGTGTGCATATAGAAAATGTAGATACAGCAGTTTATTTGGGAGAAGTTTTTTATACACCAGATTTTGTTACAAATTTTATTGATATCGGTTGGAGAGAAATTGTATATAATGGATATTTAGAAATATTGGAGAGACTAGAAGTAGACCCAAGTGTAGTATCATCTAAGTTAAAAGTAGTGAAAGAAAATGTATATAGTGAAGATGAGATTGATATTAAATCTATAATGGAAGATTTGAAATATAAAAATCGAGTGAGACATTTAATTGATTCAATACCAATAGGGATGATTATTTTAAATCAAGATAAAACTATAGAGCTATATAATGACTATGCAAGAAAATTACTTAATATAAAGGAAAGTAATATAGGAAAAAATTTAAGTACAATTAAGCCACTACTAAATATATACAACTTATTTAAACGTACAAATCTTAAAAAGAATATATATTACTCAGATAAAACTTTAAATAAGGAATTTATAGTCAGTAAAAACAATATAAACTTTATGGGTAAAAATTATCAAGAGTCTATATTTATAGATGAAGTGTTTGAAGCATATAAAGGAAATACTGGAAAGATAAATAAATCTTATTTAGCTAAATATACGTTTGATGATATAGTGGGAAACTCTAAGAAGAATAAAGAAGTTATAGAATATGCTAAAAAATACGCTAAAATAGATTCAACAGTACTGATATTAGGTCAGACAGGAACAGGAAAAGAGTTATATGCTCACTCTATTCATAATTGTTCAGATAAAAGGAATCGACCATTTATATCTATAAATTGTGCAGCAATACCAGATGAACTACTTGAAAGTGAATTGTTTGGGTATGAAAGTGGAAGTTTTACAGGGGCTAGGTCTCAGGGTAAAAAAGGTTTATTTGAAATAGCTAATGGCGGAACTATATTTTTAGATGAAATAGGAGATACAAGTCAATTATTTCAAGTGAAGCTTTTAAGAGTACTGCAAGAAAAGGAAATAGTTAAAATTGGTGGATATGAAAAAATTAGATTGGATATAAGAGTAATTGCTGCTACTAATAAGACCATAGATGAACTTAGAAATTCCAGTAATTTTAGAAAAGATTTATTTTACAGACTTAGTACTTGTATACTCAGTATACCTCCACTTGAAGAGAGAAAGGAAGATATACCTGTGCTATGTAATTATTTTTTAGCAAATATGGGATATCCTTATAAAAAAATCGATGACGAATTAGGAAAGTTTCTGTACAAATACAACTGGGATGGAAATGTACGAGAATTAAAAAATTGTATTGAATATGTTGGAAACTTTGGTGGTGAATTACTTACAATAGATGATTTGCCTATGATATATAAAGATTCTTACCAAAATAAGTATATTGAAGATAAAGAATTTACTTTAAATACATATGACAATAATCAAAACAGAGCATATGAAAATAACATGCTTAATGATACAGATTCTGAAGTTAATGATAATATAGAAAAATCTTATAATGTATATTTTGAGAACTTAAGCCATCGAGATAATCTTATAGCATGTGAGATTATGAGGATATTATATAAAGAAAATTGTGGAAGAAGAATGATAGTAAAGAAATTACAATCAAACAATGTAAATTCAAGTGAACATAGTGTTAGAGTAATTATGAACTTTTTAGAGTCAGAGGGATATATCGGAAAGAGTATTGGGAGAAATGGGAGTCATCTTGAAGAAAAAGGGGAGAAATGGGTTACTAAAAACTTATAAATAGAAAGTAAATGGGATATCGATTTAATGATATCCCATTTATTTTTTTTGTTTACAATATTATTTATTTAATCAGGATAATTAAAATTTTAAAAAAGAGTGTTTGTAAGTCTTACAAGACTTACTGAGATTAAAATCTACTTACTTGGCACAATCATTGCTTATATAGTAAGTCACAAGTAAAAAATAATTATTCCTAGGAGGGTTTTAAATATGAAAAATGATTTAATTAGTTGTGTTGATAAACATAAAAAAGATTTAGTAGAAATGGCAAAAGGAATCTGGGAAAATCCTGAGACTTCATATGAAGAATATTTTGCAAGCGGTGTACAAAAGAAGTACTTAGAAGAAAGTGGATTTAGAGTAAATACTGTGCAAGGAATAGAAACTGCCTTTGTAGCAGAGTTTGGAGAAGGTAGACCTGTCATAGGGATATTGGGAGAATATGATGCCTTACCAGGATTATCTCAGAAAGTATCTTTAATTAAAGAAGCTATAACTGAATCTGCTCCAGGTCATGGATGTGGTCATAATCTGTTGGGAGTAGGAGGAGTAGGAGCAGTAGTAGCATTAAAAGAAGTTATGGAGAGGGATAATATCAAAGGAACTATAAAATATTTTGGATGTCCAGCTGAAGAAGGTGGAGTAGGAAAATGTAATATGTATAAAAAAGGATGTTTTAGAGAGATAGATTGCGCTTTTAGCTGGCATCCTTTTGATGTAAATAGCCCTTGGAGACCAACTAGTTTATCAAATTTTTCTATGAAATTTAGATTTAAAGGAATTACTTCTCATGCAGCACAATCTCCACATACTGGTAGAAGTGCACTTGATGCAGTTGAACTTATGAATGTAGGTGCTAATTATCTAAGAGAACACATACTGGACTCTATACGTATGCACTATGTAATAACTAATGGAGGAGAAAGACCAAATATAGTTCCTGGTTATGCAGAGTCATGGTATTTCTTAAGAGGTAAAAAAGCATCAGATGTAAAGAGTACTCTTGATAGATTGGTAAAAGTTGCTAAAGGTGCAGCGATGATGACAGAAACAGAAATGGAATATGAAGTTATAGATGCAATGTATGATTATTTACCTAATCAAAGTTTGACAGATGTTGTATCTGAGAATATGAGATTGGTAGGAGCACCGAACTTTAAAGATGAAGATTTAGATTTTGCTCACAAATTAGCAAATACAATTACAAAAGAAGAAAGACGAAATGTAGCAACTTCATTTCAAGGAAATCTTAATATAGTAGAAAAATATCTACATGATGATATTGCTGACTTTGAAGATTATAAATACAAAAATGTATCTGGTTCAACTGATGTAGGAGATATAAGCTATATAGTACCAACTGCACAATTTGCTATGGCGGCATGGCCTATTGGTACAGCAGCACATACTTGGCAAGCTTGTTCATCATCTGGTTCTAATGTAGGTTTTGAAGCAATGTTAAGTGCAGCGAAAGTGCTTGCTTGTTCTGCATATGATATCTTGATGGACAGAGAAAAGCTTGAAAAATCAAAAGAAGAGTTTACAAAATCTTTGGATGGATTTGAATATAAACCATTGGTATAATCTTTATTTTAAAAATAGAATTATACCTTAAATAATAAATTAATCTTAAAATCACTAAAATTGGGGGGTAAAAAATGGAATCAAATAATATATCTAATTCACAAAAAGGGTTTTTTAGAGGATGGTTAGTTGTATTTGCTGGCTTAATACTAATGATATCTGTTTATGGAATAGTAAATAATTGTGCAAGTTTATTTATAAAACCTGTAACAGAAGACCTAGGTTTTTCTAGGTCTGAGTTTTCTCTTTATTATACAGTAATTGCTTTGTCTACCATGGTAATAGCGCTCTTTATGGGGAAATTAGCAAAGAAATTTAAACTAAAAAATATAATTCTTGTAGGGTGTGTGTTAGCAGGAATTGGTTATATAGGATATTCATATGCAAGCAGTATATATGTTTTTTATTTAATGAGTATATTTTCAGGCTTGGGGTTAGGTATGACAACTCTAACTCCTCTATCAATAATAATAAGCAATTGGTTTGTAGAAAAAAGAGGTCTAGCATTAGGTTTAACTTTTATGGGAAGTGGAGTAGGTGGTATGATATTTAATCCTATAGCTAACTATATAATATTAAACTACAGTTGGAGACAATCCTATTTAGTGTTAGGAATAATAATATTAGTCACAACTATACCAGTAGTTTTGATATTTATGTCTGAAAAACCAAGTGATAAAGGTTTATTGCCATATGGATATAGCAATTCTTCTGAAAACGTTTTAGACAATTCTGTAAAAGGAATCATGCTTGGAGATGCTATAAAAACTAAAATATTTTGGATTATGGTTGTAGGATTAATTTTGATTACAATAATAGCTATGGGAGTACAAATGCATATTGCATCTTATTTGACTGATATAGGGTATTCTCCAACTTTTGCAGCAAGTGTTATATCTATAAACATGGGAGTAGTTATATTAGGCAAAATACTTCTAGGATATGTATTTGATAAAGTTGGATGTGAAAAAGGTGTTATATTTGTTGGATTACAAGTATTTCTAGGGGTATTGGCTCTATTATTTGCTAGTAAGTATCCAGCTATAATAGTATTTATTATATGTTGGGGAATTGGAAACTGTATGGGAACTATTGTACCTGCTCTTATCACATCAGAGATATTTGGCAAAAGAGATTATTCAACAATAGTTGGTGTAGTAAATGCAGTAGTTTTATTGGGAGCAGCCTTAGGTTCAGCTGTTACAGGAAAACTATATGATATGTCTGGAGGATATACATTAGCATGGATGACATACTTGGTATTGACTGTAATTATGGTTGGATTGATATTAATAAGTCTAGTTTTAGGAAAAAAGAAAAAGCTAAAAGAGGTTTAAATTATACTAATTAAACAAATAAAAAATATCAATGTAATTTTTAATAAAATAAATTTATTTATATAAAAATTACATTGATATTTAATAAACATCAATAATGATATTTATTTTTTTATTATACTCAGTATTTTGTTTTCTATTTGAGAGGCATTTTCAGCAGAAATTAGATAAACATATCTGCCTGCTTTCTCAACTATAGTATTATTTGCTATTTCAGAATTGCTTTTTTCTCCATGTCCTTCTCCAAAAGGTGCTTGTATCATGTCTTTTTTATAATTTTCTAGAGTTTTATAGATTTTATCTACATCGTCAGTTTTTATGACGATAATATCTTCTAGAGATAATTTTTCAGAAGAATTAATTACAAAACCTTGAATGATGTCCTCTTCCACATCATTGAAATAGTTAAATTCCTTTGCATCAAAGACTTTTGATTCTTTTACAAGTAAATCAGAAGATTTTAATGACTTTTCAATTTTCGATGTAGAAACGTTTTTGTAATCACCACTTGAAGAACAACTAACCATTCCAAATGATAAGATTATCGAAAAAAACAATATTAAAATTTTTTTCATGATAAACCTCCAAGTTTTTTAAACTCTATCTTAAATTAGTTTACTACATAATTATATAAAAATAAATGTATTTAATGTTACAGTTTTGATTAATAATGTAATATTTTGATAATAATACCTATTAAGAGGTGATTAGAAATGAGAGTACCAAAACATGTAGGAATTATCCCAGATGGAAATAGAAGATGGGCGAGTCAAAATGGTATGACAAAAGATAGAGGATATGAAAGTGGAATAAATCCTGGACTGGAATCTTATAGATTATGTAGAGATTTAGGTTGCGAAGAAGTAACTTTTTATGGATTTACAACTGACAATACAAGACGTCCATCGGTGCAGACAAAAGCTTTTACAAAAGCATGTATTGATGCTGCAAATATATTAATAGATGAGGGTGCAGCTTTATTAGTTGTTGGAAATACGAAATCTCCAATGTTTCCAGAAGAATTATTACCATATACTAATAGAATCCAAGCTAGGGAAGGTCAGATAAAAGCAAATCTATTGGTAAATTATGGTTGGTATTGGGACCTGAATAATATATCAGGAGTAGAAAATGTAAATAAAAATAACATACAAGATTACATACAGTCATTTGATGTATCAAGATTAGATTTGATAATCAGATGGGGTGGAAGAAGAAGATTAAGCGGTTTTTTACCTGTGCAATCGATTTATGCAGACTTTTATGTTATAGATAATTATTGGCCAGATTTTAGAGGTGATGATATAAAAGATGCCTTTAGCTGGTATGATACACAAGATGTTACTTTAGGTGGATAATTAGAGAATTTTGATGTTTTAGGTTGTAGAATGTTTTAAATTATTGAAAAAAAACCTTCTTGGTGGTAAAATAACACTAATATTATGAAAAAATAACACTAATATTATAAAAAAATGTGAAAATTTATACCAAGAAGGGTGAAAAAATGTCAAAAAGCAATAATAACAATAATTCAAGAAACAAATCTAAAAATACTAGCCATCTGAATAGAAAAAAAAGAAAATTAAATAAGAAAAAATTAGTAGTGTTGGTTTGCTTTACGATGTTATTTTTATTTATTGCATTTAAAGTTACTCAAGGTGTAGTGGCTTTAGTAAAAGGGATGGATAAAAGCAATAAAACTAACCAACAACAAAACGTTGAGTCAGAGCAATTTGATCTTGGCAATGAAGAAGAAAATAAAAATAAAAAATATACTGTATTCATAGACCCAGGTCATGGAGGAAATGATAAAGGGACCCAAAGTAAGACTAGTAACAGATATGAAAAAGACCTAAATTTACAAATTTCAAAGAAATTAGCAAATAAATTAGCTAAACAGAAAGATATTCAAGTTGTAGTATCTAGAACTGATGATACATATGTATCGCTGATGGATAGAGTTAATCTAGCGAAAAATAGTTCTGCTGATGTGCTTGTTTCTATCCATTTAAATGCAGAGAAAAATGGAAATTCAGCAACAGGTATAGAAACTTGGTATAGGAATAAAGCTACAGATGGCTCAAAAGATCTTGCGCAGTCAGTGCAAAGTACTATATCATCCTATGTTAAAGTAAAGGATAGAGGTATAGTTGAAAACAACTTTGAAGTACTTAGAGAATCAGATATGCCTGCTATATTGATAGAGTGTGGTTTTTTAACGACACCATCAGAAGAACAAAAAATAATAAATGAAAAATATCAAGACCAACTTACAGAGGGTATTGTTCAAGGTATACTTTCATACTTAGATTCTAAAGGGAAAAAATAAATTAAGTTCATGTTTATGTATGGATTTACTTAAATATGAAACTGTATACTTTGGATTAAATTTATTCTGTTGAATTGTATCAAAAAATACTATTTGAATTGAAAAACTATGAAATTAGAAACTATTTTACATATATCTAATCTCATAGTTTTTTTGTTAAGAAAGTAAATATTTATGAAATTTAAGAAAGTAAATTTAATATAACATAGTTATTTATTTGTGATGTTAACTTACATTGATTTACTATCAATTGTGCTTTATAATTAATATAGAAAAAGTTTGATTGTAAGATAATTTAAAAATAATATAGGGGAATTTATATGAATAAGAATAGTATGACAAAAATTTACAGTTTAAATAAAATAATTTTTATCATAATCGGAATTTTGGGAATAGTTTTACTCACAAGGCATGTTGGGATATATATAAAGGTATTAATTTTACTTTTATTAATATTATTTACTATAAATATATTTATTTCGTATCTTAAAATCAAGCTATATGAGGATAAAATTAATTTAGAAATAGTAAATAATTCAGATAAGATTATGAATATTACTAAGGATGAGAACTTTTTAAAACATATTCAAAATTATATTATTAGCAATAAGAAAGAAAACTGTGTTATGGCTTGTTTTGATTTATGTAGACTTAAGCTTATAAATGATATATATGGTTATGAGTTAGGGGATGAAGTATTAGATAATATTTCAAGCAATCTAAAAAGTTATTTTGGTGAAGAGGCTATTTATGGAAAACTAAAAAGCGATGTTTTTATATTAATAATAAAGCTTGAAGACAGAGAACAAAAGATTCCTTATTTGGTAAATCTCATTAGGAATAAAATTGTGACATTAAGTCAGATTGATAGTTTTAAAATGAATATAAATGTTGAGGCATCAATTGGAATTTATAGATTTAATGATGATAAAGTTGATATAAAAAAAGCTATGGACAATGCTGATATGGCAAGGATTAAGTCAAAAGGACTAAAGCATATAGAATATGTAGAATTTGATTCTGCAATGGAAGAAGAAATACAATCACTTATGAAAATAGAGCAAGATTTATTCTTAGCTATAAAGAACAAGGAATTTGTAATCCATTATCAACCCAAAGTTGATTCGAGTACAGGTAAAATTATAGGTTCAGAGGCATTAATAAGATGGATACATCCGTCTTTAGGTATGGTTGGACCAAATAAGTTTATTCCTATAGCTGAAAGAAGTGGTCTGATAAATAATATTGGTAGATGGCTAATTCAAGAAGTATTTGTTACTATTGATAATTGGATTTCAGAAGGTATAAATGTCTTACCAGTTTCAATAAATCTTTCCAGGGTGGAACTATACAAAAATGATTTAGTAGATTTTTTTAAATCAATGTTTAATACATATAATGTGCCTAAAGAACTCATAGAAATAGAAGTTACAGAAACAACAGCACTAAGAGATGTAAAATTTATAAGTGAGAGGCTTTATGAGATTAAATCTTTAGGTATAGATATATCATTAGATGATTTTGGAGTAGGCAACTCGAATTTTATTAATCTTAAGGGGATACCACTAGATGTTATAAAAATTGATAGGTCGCTTATAATGGATATAGTCACAAATACAAAGACAAAGTTTATGGTAAAAGCAATTGTTAATCTTTCACAAGATTTGAACTTAACTGTTATATGTGAAGGTGTAGAGGATATGGAGCAGGTTAAAGTTTTAAACGAAATGGGATGCAATTTAATACAAGGTTACATCTATTTTAAGCCTTTAGATGAGATTAGTTATAAAAGAATTCTTACTGACAGAAATTATGTAAATCTAGAAGATACTCTTTTAGATAGATACATGGCAGTTGAGGAGGCGGAAGAATGATTTCAGAAGATGTAGATTATTCAATAAGAATTATAAGAGCTATATTTAACAATGGGGAAGATAATCCAATAGATGTTAAAACAATATTAAAAAGTGAAGATATACCAATACTAACACTGTATAAACTTCTTAGAAAACTTTGTGCAAATAATGTACTTACTCTTAATAAAGAAGATGGCAAGAAATACATGTTAAATGTATCATTGGATACAATAAGTTTAAGAACTATTGTAGAATTAATTGATGGAAAAATATATATAAATAAATGTACGAGATATGTATCCAATTGCAGTAATTGCTTAAAAGGTTGCAAAGTAAATCGCGAGTTACTAGAAATAGAAAAAGAAATCTATAAACTTTTATCAAGAAAATCTATAAGACAAATACTAGAATAATAAATTTTCAGCTATGATAATAATTGGAGGTTTTCAGCTATGGATGATATATCTCAAGATAATTTTCTACTGTCTAAAGAGTATGAGAATAGTTTAGATGTAGATACTAAAAAAGCAAGTGGAATATACTATACTCCTAAAATCATTGTCGATTATATTGTAAAAAAAACTTTAAAAAATCACGATATAATTAAAAATCCATACCCACGAATACTCGATATTTCTTGTGGGTGTGGAAATTTTCTTTTGGAAGTATACGATATTTTATATGACTTATTCGAGGAAAATATCTATGAATTAAAAGAGAAGTATGATGAGGCTTATTGGACTGTTGATAATATACACAATCATATATTAAATTATTGTATATATGGTGCTGATATTGATGAGAAAGCTATAAATATATTAAAAGACAGCTTAATAAACAAAAAGGCAATAAATGACTTAGAGGAATCTAATATAAAGATTAATCTATTTTGTTGTGATAGCCTTAAAAAGAACTGGCGATATAAGTTTGATTATATAATTGGTAATCCGCCATATATTGGTCATAAAAAACTTGAAAAGAAATATAAAAAATTTCTCCTAGAAAAATACAGTGAAGTTTATAAAGATAAAGCTGATTTGTATTTTTGTTTCTATAAAAAGATTATAGACATTTTGAAACAAGGAGGAACTGGTAGTGTTATAACTCCAAGATATTTTTTAGAAAGTCTATCGGGTAAAGATTTAAGAGAATATATTAAATCAAATGTTAGAGTTAAAGAAGTAGTAGATTTTTTAGGTGCAAATATATTTAAAAATATAGGGGTATCTAGTTGTATACTTACTTTTGATAAGAAAAAATCAAAAGAGAAATCAATAGATGTATTTAAAATAAAAAATGAGGATATATGTATAAATAAATTTGAAACACTAGAAGAACTTTTAAATAGTAGTAACTTTGATTATTTTAGTATAAATCAAAGTTTGTTGTCTGATGAATGGATACTTGTAAATAAAGCTGATGGAGTTTTTTATAATAAGATACAAGAAAAATGCAACTATAGTTTGGAAGATATAGCAATAAGTTTTCAAGGAATAATCACAGGTTGTGATAAGGCATTTATTTTAAGTAAAAATGATGTAAAATTGAACCTTGTGGATGATAAATTTTTAAAGTGTTGGATAAAAAGTAAAAATATAAATAAATATATAGTAGATAAAAGTGAATATAGGTTAATATATTCAAATGATATAGAAGATGAAGAAAAAAATAAGAAAATACTTGATGAGATTATAGGAATATACAAGTCAAAGCTAGAAAACAGAAGAGAATGTAAAAATGGAATAAGGAAATGGTATGAACTTCAATGGGGAAGAGAAAAGCTTTTCTTCGAAAGAAAAAAAATAATGTATCCTTATAAATCAAAAGAAAATAGATTTGCTATAGATTATGATAATAACTTTTCAAGTGCAGATGTATATTCTTTTTTCATAAAAGAAGAATATTTAGATAAATTTTCATATGAATATCTAGTTGGAATCTTAAATTCTAGCATTTATGATAAATACTTTAAAATAACTGCTAAAAAGATGAGTAAAAACATATACGATTACTATCCTAATAAGGTTATGAAGATAAGAATTTTTAGAGATAATAATTATGAAGAGATAGAGAGTTTGTCAAAGGAAATAATATCAATTTTATTAAACAACTCTGTGGATAAAGAAAAGATAGAAAGATTGCAGATAAAAATGGATAACTTAATAATGAATTCTTTGGGTATATAAGCATCTGTAAATATAAAGAAAATCACGGAATGTTAATTATTTATCTAAATTTTGAATAAAAAGTTAACCATATAAAAAACATTAAAGATATATACTTTTAAATGGTTTTTTGATAAAATAAAAATAAATTTGTACAATTTTATTTTTCTCCAATAACTAAAAATAGTTTTTTGAATTAATATTTGCTGAGAAATAGAAATCAGAAACGTTTTTAATATAGTAGGTGATAATATGAAAGGATTAGTTTTAGAAGGTGGAGGAACAAAAGGTGCCTATCAAATAGGGGCATATAAGGCTTTAAGAGAGCTTGGAATAGAGTTCCAAGGAGTAACTGGAACATCAATTGGTGCTTTAAATGGAGCATATATAATTCAAAATGATATTGAAGTAATGGAAGATATTTGGTTAAACTACGATTATACTCACTTTATGAATATGGATAAAGATACTTATGAGAAATTTAAAAATGTAGATTTCACTACTAAAAATATCAATGCACTTATTGAACTTATAAATAAGGCTAGAAAAAATGAAGGCATAGATATAAGTCCTATGAGACAACTAATGGAAACTACATTAAATGAAGATATAATACGAAAATCAAAAAAAGACTTTGGACTTGTTACAGTGTGGTGGGATAAAAAGATTAATCCACACCCAATGTATATAGAAGATATGCCACAAGGGAGATTGATTGATTATTTAATTGCTAGTTCTAGCTTGCCTATTTTTCAATCAAACATGATGGATGATAAATTATATCTTGATGGAATGTTTTGTGACAATATGCCAATAGGACTTTTAGAAGACAAAGGGTATGAAGATGTTGTTGTAATTAGACTGATTGATGATTTTCTTGGAAAAATGAATTTAAATAAACATCAGAATATAAATATAAAAACTATAATACCATCAGAGTATTTGGGAGGTTCTCTAAATAAAGACAGAGACAATGTAGAAAAAAATATTCGATTGGGTTACTTAGATACTATGAAAGCGTATGAAAGATGTAATGGGATTAAATATTATTTTGATGTAGAATATAAATACAATGAAGAATATTGTTTTGATAAGTTTAGAAGTATGAGTAATGAAACTGTGCAATTTATTTGTAATTTATTAAATATAAAGAGAGATGTTTCTTTAAGAACTATTATGGAAAGTGTAATACCAAAACTTGGTGAAGTACTTGGCTTACCCAAAAATTTTTCATACAAAGATTTATTTTACTGTATATATGAAAAAAAACTTGAAGAAAATAGCATAAATAGAATAAAATTATATGATTTTAACAAAGTTATAGATGTTGTAAATACAAATATTGATTCTAATAAAAATTTAGCTTCTAATTTTGAAATTAGACCTAAAATTAGTATTAAAAAGAACAAAAATACAAAATTATTGACAAATTGTATTATAAAAGACTTAAAAAATCAAAGTTAAATAAAAAACAAAAAAAAATTTGTAATTATACTCGAAAAAAGTGTATATTAGTAGTATAATATTTTTGTAGCACTAGTGGGAACAAAAAATGACCATAGGACAAAAAAGTACCACTAAGTACCATTAAAGTAAAAAATAGGAAAACAATTTTAAAAAATATAAAATGTAAAGTCTATAGGAGGATTTAAAAAATGGAAAAAGTAGTTAGTATCAAAAATGCAAGTGGATTACATGCTAGACCAGCAGGAATGTTTGTTAAGAAGGCTGCTGAGTTCAAATCAACAGTAGAGGTTGTAGCAAAAGACAAGACTGTAAATGCAAAATCAATAATGGGAATAATGAGTTTAGGTTTAGCTCAAGGAGAAGAATTAAAGTTAGTTGTAAATGGAGACGATGAAGAAGTAGCTTTAGCTGCAATGGTTGAATTAGTTGAAAGTGGATTTGGAGAGTAGATATAATAATTTTTTAAGTTTGATATTTATAATCTAATCATTACTTAAAGTAAAAGTAACAGAGAAGCATTAAACATATACAGATTGACATTTGTAGATATTTAATTTCTTTGTTACTTTCATGTTTATTTAATCAGAAGATTAAGACTATTGTTAACTGGGTATGAAAATACAAATATTTTAGAATATGAAATAAGATATTTTTAATCATAAATTTAGTATGAAAATACAGAAGATATTTTTTAGGAGGTAGGGTTATGGCTTACAAAGGAATAGGTGCTTCTCCAGGTGTTGCTTTAGGGAAAGCGTTAGTAGTTGAGCATAGTGAATTAGTAATTGAAAAAAAATCTATAGATAATGTTGAGGCGGAAATTGCTAAATTAGAAAATGCAGTTGCAGTTTCTAAAGAAGAATTAATAAAGGTTAAGGAAAAGGCTTCTGAAGAATTAGGAGCAGAAGAGGCAGAAATATTTGAAGCACATTTATTAGTTTTAGAAGACCCAGAATTAATTGGTTCTGCAATAGACAAGATTAAAACTGAAAATGTAAATGCAGAGTATGCTTTAAATGAAATAAAAGAGATGTTTGTTAGTATGTTTGAGTCTATGGACAATGAATATATGAAAGAAAGAGCAGCAGATATAAAAGATGTTACAAATAGAATACTTAGACATATATTAGGAATTAAAGTTGTTGATTTATCTGCTTTAAGTGAAGAAGTAGTATTAATAGCACATGATTTAACTCCATCAGATACAGCAACTATGAATAAAAAAATGGTTTTAGGATTTTTAACTGATATAGGTGGAAGAACTTCTCATACAGCTATCATGTCTAGAACTTTAGAAATAGCTGCAATCGTTGGATTAAGTGATATAACTTCAAATGTTAAGGATGGAGATTTTGTAGTCTTCAATGGGGATACTGGTGAAGTAATCGTTAATCCAGATGAAGATACTATAAATAAATATACTGAGTTAAAAGCTAAATATGAAGAAGAGAGAAAAGCATTACAGTTATTAAAAGGAAAAGCATCTGTGACTTTAGATGGAAAGCATGTAGAATTAGCTGGTAATATAGGAACTCCTAATGATATAGAAGGTCTAATAAAGAATGATGCTGAAGGTGTTGGTCTTTATAGAACAGAATTCTTATACATGGATAGAGATTCTTTCCCAACTGAAGAAATACAATATGAAGCTTACAAAGCTGTACTAGAAGGAATGGATGGAAAACCTATAGTTATAAGAACATTGGATATAGGTGGAGATAAAGAATTAAGTTATTTAAGCATGGAACCTGAAATGAATCCATTCTTAGGTTATAGAGCAATAAGACTTTGCTTAGACAGAAAAGATATATTTAAGACTCAATTAAGAGCTTTATACAGAGCAAGTGTTCATGGAAAACTAAGAATCATGTTCCCTATGATTTCCTCTTTAGAAGAATTATTACAAGCTAAAGAAGTTGTAAAAGAAGTTTTAGCAGAACTTGATTCTGAAGGTATAACTTATGCTAAAGATGTAGAAATTGGTATGATGATAGAAGTGCCATCTGCTGCTGTAATATCTGATGTACTAGCTAAACATGTAGACTTCTTCTCTATAGGAACTAATGACTTAATTCAATATACTTGTGCAGTTGATAGAATGAATCAAAAAATAAGCTATCTTTATAATCAATTTAATCCAGCTGTTTTAAGACTTATAAAGACTGTTATAGACAATGCACATAAAGAAGGTAAATGGGCAGGTATGTGTGGAGAATCTGCTGGAGACCAAAAAATGATACCAATACTTTTAGGTATGGGATTAGATGAGTTCTCTATGTCTCCAATATCAATACTTCCTGCTAGAAAATTAATAACTTCAGTTAAAGAAGCCGATATGAAAAAATTAGCTGATGAGGTACTTAATATGGGTACTGCTGAAGAAATAAAGAAATATATTGAAACTACTTTTAATATGTAATTATTAAATTATATCTATATAAATACTTATTTATGTAGATTATAGATAGTAAAAAATTATTTAATGAATAAGTAAAAGCCATAGTTTGTTCTATATACTATGGCTTTTTTATTGTATAATTTAAGATATTATAATATTTATGGTTTGGTATTAATAATATAGTCTGCATCTAATAAATCTTTAATGGAGGTATACAATTTGAAAAGTAAAAACACAAAGGTATTCATCATAGCTATACTTATTTTGAGTTCTATAATATTATATTTAAATACACAAAACAACCTAATAAGTAACAAATATGATAAAAAAGTATATTTAGATTTAAAAGATACAAAAAAAATAGAAATTTACAATAAGATTAGCCAAGAAAAAGAGCATAAGGCAATTTTAATTTCAGATAAACATTTAATAAATGAAATATTAAACTATTTAAATAATGTAGAGTATTATGATGGGGAAGATAGGAATGAGATTATATTAAAAAGTCAGAGTATAAATTTTTATAATGGTGATGGAGAACAAAAAATTATAAATTACTCATATGATAGTATACATAATATTGGAAAGATTGAATATGATAATGAAAAATTTAATGTACCACATGATTTTTTTAGGTTAATATCATCACTTGAAGAATTTAGACCTCAATATTCAAAAGTACCTAATGATGTAAATGAACTTTTTAAAAAGTATAACTGGACGCCAAGTTTTCTAATATCATCTCAACAAAAAACAATTCCAAATAATTTTAAATATTCATCAGAAGATACAGTAGAGAGTATGTACTGGGCATATAATATAGAGCTATCTAAAGATATAGGGTTAGATTTTTCAAACTTAAAATCAAAAGAGATTACTGCTGAGATATACAATTTAAATGAACCGTTATCAGATGAACTTGAAGATACTCTATTAAGTACTAGAGGTATAATAATAAGGTATGAAGGAAAAATTGTAGGTGCGTATATTGATTCTGGAAGGCATGAAGGGAATGCTATTAGCTTAAAAAGACATAGTTTTAAGGAAGTGACAAAAGAAGACTTAAATACATGGGTAGATGATAATTGTATAGATAAGTCAAATTCTTTATATATAGAGGTATCAAAGTTAAGTAATGAGGATTTAATAAAAATGTATATAAAGGCTATAAAAGAAAATAATACAAAGGTTTTATTAACTACTATGGATGTAGAAAGTAAGATAAGTACTCTCTTCATTAATTTGGATAATCATAAGCTTTTTAATGATACTAAGTTTGGGATGAATTTACCAGATTATATTAATAATGATAAAATTGTATATATGGAAAAGATTGATTTAAAAGAAAATGATAAGAGATGTTATAATGTTATATTTGGGGGTAATGATATAATGAGTGACACTGGAAGAGGAACTTTCTCAGATATCAATATTGATATTGTAAATGAAAAGGGAGTGTGGAAAGTGTCTGGCTTTACAAAATAAATCTAAAATAAATATTGTTAAAAATTAATATTGTATTGAAAAATAATTAAAAGTATTTAATAATAGAATTAAGGGAAGACTAAGTTTATAAATAAAGGATAATTAAATAAAAGTTAATAAAATAAATGTGATATCCAAATAAATCCTGAATCTAATTTGAGTTTTAATATAGATAGTCTAAAGTTTGATTATTAAAGATTTAATTGTAAGTGGTTACAGTTGATGATATTGATATAGAGATTAAAGTTTAGAATAGAAAGTTACCTTAAATTTAAAAATGCAAGATAACACAATCTAAAAATTATAATCACTCAATGGGTTTATGGATTTATTTGTTTATTATAAATAAATGGGAGTAGAATTATCTACTCCCATTTTGTATATTATTATTAATTTAATTGGTAATATGAGCTAAACTTGTAATTCTAGTTAAGACTTGCTGCATTAGTAGTAAATAATTCTTTAATAGCATTATTTCTAGCAGTTAAATCATTATTAGAATTATTTGTTTTTTTCATAATTACTGAGTAACGCTTTTTATTTATAAAAAATATTAAGATTTTATCATCATCAAAATTGTATTCCTTGTATCTATCAATAGACTCATAACCTAAGTTTAAAATGTTCTTATCCTTTATACTATCTACATCTAAAATATATGATGGGTCAGCCTTTAGTAATATATTGATTAAACATTTTTCTTCACCAGCACAGAATAACTCCATCTTATTTGATATGGATTTAGATTGTTCTGAAGTTATTTTTGCAGGAATAAGGTCATTATTATCATCTCTTAAAAGATAACCATGTGTGTCTTGTTGATAAACTAAATTAACCTTTTTCTTAGGGACATTGATTATTTTATCTAAATGCACATAATGATGATTCTCAACAAATCCTTCATTTAATATTTCAACAAAGTTGTCAATCTTACCTAGACAAAAAGATTCTATAGATTCTTTACAGAATTTATTTGTAAATGGGATTATGCTTACGTTTTCCTCGTCTGTATTCCATGCTATGGCATAATCTAACGAATATACTTCTTCCTCTATATCTGCAAAATTAAATTGTACTATGTTTCCTTTCAAAATTACTCGACCTCCATCTTTATAATATATTTAATATACTTTATAAAACTTATATTATATTTAAATAATATCATAAATTGGATAATTATGATATAGTAAATGATAAAAAAATTGAAAAAAATCACTATAAATGAGTGATAAATATAAATAGTGTATACTAATGGGATGAAAAATGTCCACTATTAACTTTATTACCCCACATATGTAAAATAAATTTATTAATGTAAAATATAATCTGTCGACAATGAATAGACTTTTAAAGGAACTTAATATAAAATTAATTAAATAAATACTTAAAAACGATTTACTTTAATGATAAAATCGTATTAAAGGAGGTTAATTTTATGGATATAAAAAATAAAATTAAATCTATATTTTTACCAGAAAAAGATGACTATTTAGATGATGAAGAATTTGAGGATGATATAGAGGATAATGAGGAGAGTTTAAAGCAAGACAATAAAGTACATTTAAATGACTTAAGCAGAGTAAAGTATGATTACAGAGAATTAAAAGACATAGAAAATCAGACAGAAGAAATGTGTTTACTAGCAGTAAAACAGGATGGGACTATAATTGAGTTTGTAAAAAATAAGACTTATAAGGTATGTATGGAAGCCGTTAAACAGACATACAAAGCTCTTAAGTATATAACAAATCAGTCTGAGGATATTTGTATAGAAGCCGTTAAACAGAACTACAGAGCTTTATATTACATAAATGATAAGACTGATAATGTACTAATTGAGGCTATAAAACATGCATCTACTCATGATGTTATGGAAGTTTTTAAATTTGTAGAAGAGCAGACTGAAGATGTATGTCTAGCATTTATAGAAATGGCATCAAAAAATGATGTTGCAGAAATACTTAAAGACATAAAAGAGCAAACTCCAACTATATGTTTGGAAGCAGTAAAAAAAGATGGAAAATCTTTAGCTTATGTTAAAGAACAAACTTCAACTATATGTTTAGAAGCAGTAAAAGAAAACTATAGTGCTCTACCTTGTGTGGAAGAACAAACCGAAGAAATATGTATAGAAGCAGTAAAACAGAATGATTTTGCATTATATTATGTAAATGAACAGACAGAAAAAATATGTATAGAAGCAGTTAGAAGAAGTTATATGGCACTACAATATGTAAAAAAACAGACAGAAGATATATGTATGGAAGCAGTTAGAAATGATGGAAGAGCACTACAATATGTAAAAGAACAGACAGAGGATATATGTATAGAAGCAGTTAGACAAAATGGGAAAGTCTTGCAATATGTAAAAAAACAGACAGAAGATATATGTATAGAGGCAATAAAAGATTCATTTGAAGAACTTCAAATAAAAGAAATATTAAGCTATGTGAAAGTTCCAACAGAAAGAGTTTTTGTAGAAGCAGTAAAACAAAATGGAAAGGCTCTTAAATATATAGAAAATCAGACAGAATTAATGTGTATAGAGGCAGTAAGAGAAAATTATAATGCTTTACAGTATGTAAAGAAACAAACAGAAAAAGTTTGCTTAGAAGCAGTAAATCAAAGTTATGAAGCTCTTAAATATGTGAAAGAGCAGACAGAAGAAATTTGTTTAAAAGCAGTGAAGCAAGATTACAGAATGTTGAAATATGTAAATAAACAAACAGAAGAAGTATGTTTAGAAGCAGTAAAACAAAACTATAGAGCTTTGGAATTTGTTGATAATCAAACAGAAAAAATTTGCTTGGAAGCAGTAAAACAGAATAGAAAAGCACTACAATATGTAAAACAAAAACAAAGTTGAAATATATAGAAAAATATATGTAAAGGCACCTAGCTTATAGTAATAAGTTAGGTGTTTTTATGTATATAAAACATAATAAAAATATTTTATTATAATTATTTTGTTATATAAAGAATATCTAAAGATTTATATAGGTCTTTTTTTGACCAGTTTTACAATTTTAGCAACTAGTTTTGTAAAGTATATTGAATTTTCTCAAAAAAGAAGGTATTCTATGTATGTAAAATTTTTTTGGAGGTAAAAATGTTTAAGAAATCTGCTGATAAAATGACATCTGTTTTAATTTGTAATAATATGATAGATAATAATGAATCAAAAGTTTATTCTTATGGATTTGAAATATTGATAGCTTTTATAGTTAATGTAACGACCATGCTGCTCATAGGTTTTTTATTTGGTAAATTTACATATATATTGTTTTTTTTAATGTGTTACTGTCCAATAAGACAATTTTCAGGTGGGTATCATGCAGACAATTATTTTAGGTGCCTATTGACTTTTGTTTTTATAATTTTGTCTACAATATTAATTATAGAAAATCTAAATTTATACTTATTTAAAAATATCATTATGGTTACTGCTAGCATTAGTTGGGTTGGGATTTGTATTCTCTGTCCAATAGAACATAGAAGTAATCCTATAAGTGATAAAGAAAAGTCAACTTACAAAAAAGTTGCTGTATTTGTATCTACAATAATATTATTAATGACAGTTTTAAGCTTTTTATTGAATATATTTGTAGATTATTTCATATATAGTGCATTTGCTATGTTTTGGATTTTTATAATGTTGGTATTAGGGAAATTAAAAGCTAAGAATTTAAGTAAAATATGTGTGAGGGAGAATTAAGTTATGAAGAAATTTTTTGTAAAATTTATGAAGTTTGCTAGTTCATTAGCACTTAGCACTGCCATCTTGTCAGCTAATAGTACTTGTCCATGGATTATACATCAACCTAAAGTTCCTAAAGAAATTAAGAGTTTAAAGAAGATAAATTAAATAGAAGCAATTATATAAAATTATTATAAAAAGAAATTATTATATTTTAATAAGGTTAAAACTATATAAAGATTAGATATAAATTTTATTTTAAGGTATATAATATACATTTGATGGTGTATTATTGTGCCAATTTAGGGGGATGTAGTGTATCCAATGAAATGACTTACGAGTAGTAAGTCATTTTTGTATTGTATGTATTTTAGATAAACTTATGATATAATGAAGGGTAAAGTTTAATTAAAACAACAAAAAACTTTAGTATAGATAGTAATTTAGGAGGTAGGTTATGAGTATGATACATAAATTTTCTATGAATGGATATAATATCGTTTTAGATGTGAATGGTGGAGCTGTTCATGTATTAGATGATGTTGCATACGACTTATTAGACTTTTATAAAGAAAAAAGTAAAGAAGAAGTATTAGATATATTAAAATCTAAATATCAAGAAGAAAAAATAAATGAAGCATATGAAGAAATATCAAACTTAGAAAAAGAAGGTCTTTTATATACAGAAGATACATATCAATATCATCCAAGTTTTGTACATAGAGAACCTGTGGTAAAAGCTTTATGTTTGAATGTAGCCCATGATTGTAATTTAAAATGTAAATATTGTTTTGCAGCTCAAGGTGACTTTGGAGGAGAAAAAGAACTTATGAGCTTTGAGGTAGGTAAGGCAGCAATAGACTATTTGATTGCTAACTCAGGCACTAGAAAAAACTTAGAGATAGATTTCTTTGGTGGAGAGCCTTTGATGAATTTTGAAGTTGTAAAACAGTTAGTTGATTATGGTAGAAGTATTGAAAAAGATTATAATAAAAATATAAGGTTTACAATAACTACAAATGGTGTACTATTAAATGATGAGATTATAGACTATATAAATGAAAATATGCACAATGTAGTTTTGAGTTTAGATGGAAGAAAAGAAATTAATGATAATATGAGACCAACTTTAAATGACAAAGGAAGTTATGATATTACATTGCCACGATTTAAAAAACTTGTGGAAAAAAGAGCAAAAGATAAGTATTACTATATAAGAGGAACATTTACAAGAGATAATCTGGATTTTGCTAAGGATGTTATGCATTTTGCAGATTTAGGATTTAAATTAACATCTGTAGAGCCAGTTGTTGGAGATGAAAGTAATCCATATGCACTTAGAGAAGATGATTTACCTAAGATATTTGAAGAGTACGAAAAGTTTGCTGTAGAGTATGCAGATAGACAATTACAAGGCGATGGATTTAAGTTTTTCCATTTTATGATAGATTTAAATCAAGGACCATGTGTAATAAAAAGAATAACTGGATGTGGAGCTGGAAATGAATATCTTTCTGTAACTCCAAATGGAGATATATATCCATGTCATCAATTTGTTGGAAATGAAGAATTTAAAATGGCAAATATATTTGATAAAGAAATTGTACTTCCAGAAAGTTTAAAAAATATGTTTAGAGAAGCTCATGTATATACTAAAGAAGATTGTAAACAATGTTGGAATAAGTTTTACTGTTCAGGTGGATGTCATGCAAATGCAATAAACTTTAATAATGACATATCAAAGCCATATGAATTAGGATGTGAAATGCAAAGAAAACGTACAGAGTGCTCTATAATGATACAAGCAAAGTTAATGTTAGAAGGAGCAACTAACTAAATTTATATTTTAAAGGAGTTGTTTATATATGATTAGAGATTATTTGGAAGATAAACCTTTAATTGATGAAAGTGTATTTGTGGCAAAATCAGCAGACATAATTGGAAATGTCAAAATAGGTAAGGATTCAAGTGTATGGTATAATGCAGTAGTTAGGGGAGATGAAGGTCCAATAACTATTGGAGAAAATACTAATATACAAGATTGTTCTATAGTACATGGAGATGCAGATACTATAATTGGTAACAATGTAACAGTTGGACATAGGTCAATAGTTCATGGTTGTAAAATTAGTGACAATGTTTTGATTGGTATGGGTTCAATAATATTGGATAATGCTGAAATAGGAGAATATACTTTGATAGGAGCAGGTACATTAATTACATCTAATAAGAAGTTCCCACCAGGTGTTTTAATAATGGGCTCTCCTGGTAAGGTTGTTAGAGAACTTACAGAGGAAGATAAAAGATATATTGATGAATCATATAAATGGTATCTAGAAGCAGCACAAAATCAAAAATATTAAATTAAAGAGTGGTTGTTTCAAAACATACTTAAATCTGTTTTGAGGCAACCACTAATTTATTTTATTAAAGTTAGCTGATATTTTAGTTTTCAAAAAGTATTTGATTAAGATAGGTATAAAATGTCAAAAATAAAAATTAACTGAGTTAAATAATTTTAATAAAATTACTAGTATATGTGATAAAATTAAATATTAAAGAGGATATAAGACATTAGTATATAAATTGGTAAAATAATGTCTTATATAAGATAAATTAAGGTGTAAGTTTTCGGGTATACCTATTTTAGGAGTGAAAATATTTGAGAATAAGTTATAGAAACTTAAAAAGATATAGAGAAATTGGATATGTTTTAATAAAGTATGGTTTTAGTTTTATTGTAGAAAGATTAAATATAGAAGGAATAGCTTATAAAATACCACTGTTTGACCCTCCAGAAGAAATAAAAAATATGACAACTGGTGAGAGAATAAAAAGAGTTTTAGAAGAGCTAGGGCCTACATATATAAAAATAGGACAGATATTAAGTACAAGAAAAGATTTATTAGACCAAGATATAATTGATGAAATATCAAAACTTAGAGATGATGTAGAGAAATTTGATTCAAATATAGCTATTGAGATATTTAAAGAAGAAGTAGGATTAAGTATAGAAGAAATATTTTTAGAGTTTAAAGAAGAACCAATTGCAGCAGCTTCGATTGGTCAAGTTTATGAGGGTGTTCTTAGAACTGGAGAAGAAGTAATTGTAAAAATTCAAAGACCAAATATAGAGAAAATAATAAAATCTGATTTAGAAATTCTTAGAACGATTGCAAATACTCTAAAGGATTTAAAAAAGGATTTTAATTTAGACTTAGTACAAATGATTGAAGAATTTCAAACTCAATTAATGAGAGAGCTTGACTATACTTTTGAAGCTATAAATGCAACTAAATTCTCTAGGATATTTAAAAATAGTGATGAGGTATATATACCTAAAATATATCCAGAATATAATACTAAGAAAATTTTAGTAATGGAGAAGGTCAATGGTACAAAATTAAGTGATGTAGAAAAAATAAATAGGTTAGGTTATAATACAAAAACTATTGTTGAAATAGGAGTAAGGTCTTTTTTTACACAAGTATTGTCTCATGGATTTTTTCATGCAGACCCACATCCAGGTAATATATTTGTAGTTGCTAAAAACAAGATAGCATATATAGATTTTGGAATGATTGGAATTATTGACAATAAAACACTGAATCAATTAAATGAAATTGCATTAGCAGGAGTGGAAAAGAATGTCGACAAGATAATATACTTGTTAATAGAAATGGATGCGTTAAATGGAGAGGCAGATATTAAAGGTCTTAGACAGGATTTACTTTATCTAATACATTATTACTATGATATTTCTATAGAAAAAATAAATGTAACAGATATATTAAATGAACTGTTTAGATTTTTTAGGCAGTATAAGATAGTCATGCCTGCACAGTTTGTGACACTTGCTAAGACTGTTATAACATTAGAAGGAACAAGTAGAACTTTAAATTCAGATTTTTCTTTTGGTTCTATGGGAAAAGAGTTTATGAAACATCATTATAAGAGTAAATTTAATCCTAAAAATGTCGTTTTAAGTTCAAAACAAAATGTAGAAGAAATATTACTCGATATAAAAACTATTCCAAAACAGCTAAAAGCAATCTTAAAGAATGTAGAAAGAAATAATATAAAAATGCAAATTGAAGACGTAAAAATGACAAAATTAGAAAATTGTATATTAGAGTTAACGTCTCAAATATCATTAAGTTTAGTGTTAGCATCAATTATAGTGGGTTCTTCCCTTATAATTGCATCTCCAAATATAGAAAACAATATTTGGATAAAGTTTACTGCTATAGGAGGTTTCTTTATATCTTTTATAATAGGACTTTGTCTAGTTATAAGGAGTGTTAGGTCAAAATATAAAAAGGATTAGGGGGAGTTGAATTTGAAAAAATGGATATTGAAATATAAAGGTAAGATAGAGGAAAGTGAATTTAGCAAAAAAATTAATATTTCCCCGGAAATCTGCCAAATTTTAAAAAATAGAGGAATATATACTGAAAAAGATTCAGAAATATTTATGAATCCATCTTTGGATTATTTAAGGGACCCTTTCTTAATGAAAGATATGCAGAAAGCTGTTGATAGGATAAAATCAGCTATTGAAAATAATGAAAAAATTTGGATTTATGGAGATTATGATGTTGATGGTGTGTCATCTACTTCTATTTTATGTATATATTTTAAAAGTATAGGGTATCATGTGGATTACTATATCCCAAATAGATTAGAAGAAGGATATGGTATAAATGAAGAAGCTATTAAGCTTATAAGCTCTAGAGGTTGTGACTTGATTATAAGTGTTGACTGTGGGATTACATCAGTATCTGAGGTTAATATAGCGAATGATTTGGGTATAGATGTTATAATAACAGACCATCATGAATGTCAAAACGAGATTCCACCAGCTTTTGCAGTAATAAATCCAAAACAAGAAGATTGTAATTATCCATTCGATTCATTATGTGGATGTGGTGTAGCATTTAAAATGATTCAAGCATTAACTCCAAAAGAAGAATTTAAAACTAGTATGTATGATTATTTAGAAATAGTAACATTGGCAACTATTTGTGATATTGTACCACTTATAGACGAAAATAGAATAATTGTAAAAAATGGTTTAAAATCAATGAAAGAAGGCAAAAATATTGGATTAAGAGAGCTTATAAAAGTTTGCGGTGTAGAAAGTGATAAAATAGGTTCTTCTCATATAGGTTTTGCAATAGGACCTAGAATAAATGCTTCAGGTAGATTAGGATATTCTTATTTAGGTGTTGAGTTGTTTACCACTCAATCTAAAGAAGAAGCTGTAGAAATAGCCAATATATTAGAAGAGAAAAATAATGAAAGACAGATGATAGAGGCTAAAATGTATCATGAAGCTGAAGAAATGTTAAAGTCTAATAGCAGATATAATGATGATAAAGTCTTAGTTTTAGCTAAAGAAGGTTGGCAACATGGAATAATAGGAATTGTAGCATCTAAGCTAACTGAAAAATACTATAAACCTACAATTCTTTTAGGCATAGAAAATGGAGAAGCTACTGGTTCAGCAAGGTCTATAAAAGGATTTAATGTATTTGAAGCTCTTGTAAAGTGTAAGGACTTAATGACTAAGTTTGGTGGTCATGAGCAAGCAGCAGGGCTATCTTTAAATTCAGATAATGTGGAAGCTTTAGCAAATGAAATAAACAAATTTGCAAATTATAATTTAACTGAAGATGATATGATAGAGAATGTGAATGTTGAATTTGAACTACAAGAAAATGTAATAAATCTAAATCTTGTAGAAGAATTACATAAGTTAGAGCCTTTTGGATTAAATAATCCAAATCCTAGATTTATAGTTAGAAATTATATTTTAAAAGATTTAAAGGTTATAGGAAAAAACCAACAACATCTAAAATTAAGTATAGAAAAAGAAAAAAGCTATGAATGTATAGGATTTAACATGAGTCATTTAAAATCATTGTATAAAGTAGGAGATAAAGTAGATGTATTGTTTCAGTTAGATGAAAATAACTATATGGGAAATAGAAAAGTACAGTTTTTACTTAAAGATATAAGATTAGCTCGACCTAAAAGTGCAAGTAGTGACAAACTTTCACTGAAATTAATGTCAAAAATAATACCCAAAGATACACAAAGCTTGTATAATATATCTGTATCTGATTTTGATTTATTCGATGGAAATACTGATATAAATATATTTGATTATTTTGAAAAAGGTACATTAATAATATCTAATTCCATAAATGGATTTTATAGAGCAGTTTCGGATATATCACTTGTAGATTTAGATTTTGAGATAAATTACAATATTATTGAAGATATTAGCAAAAATACTGATAAATTAGAGCTTATATTTTCTCCTAATATTGATAAAATAGACTTAAAAAGATATAATAATATTATTCTTTATGATTATTTATACAATAAAGGCGAATATTCGTATATATATGAGAATAAAAGAGAAGAAAGTGAAATTATAAAATATTATAATAAAACAGACCTATTATATTTAAAGAATGTAGTTAGTAATATAGTTCCATCAAGAGATGAATTTATAACAATTTATAAGCAAGCACTCACAAAAAAAGAAATTGATTTGGATATGGTAAATATAAAGGGAACTTTTAATGTAATTCCATTAAAGTTTTTTACGATATTGAATGTGTTTAGAGAATTAAATTTACTTGACTTTAATTTAAATTATGAAAAAAATTCTGTACTCATAAGAATATTGCCAAAACCACAGAAAAAATTAGATTTAAATGAGAGTTTAATACTCAATAATCTAAAAAATTTAGAAAAACAATATAATAGCAGTTATTAGGAGGCGTTTCCCATGGATTTAAAAAACTTTATAAGGAATATTGATGATTTCCCAAAACCAGGTATAGATTTTAAAGATGTTACTACTCTATTTAAAGATGGAGAGGCATTTAGATATGCAGTAGACTCTATAGTTGAAGAACTAAAAAATAAAGGTGTAGATTTAGTAATAGGGCCAGAAGCAAGAGGTTTTTTGATGGGTACACCTGTAGCGTATGCTTTAGGAGTAGGATTTGTTCCAATTAGAAAACCTGGAAAGTTACCAGGAGAAGTTGAAAGTTATGAGTATGGCTTAGAGTATGGTACGGATACTTTAGAAATACATAAAGATGCAATTAAAAAAGGTCAAAAAGTAGCAATAGTAGACGATTTATTGGCTACTGGTGGAACTATGGAAGCTGCTGCTAAGCTTGTAGAAAAATTAGGTGGAGAAGTAGTTTCTATGCAATTTTTAATTGAGCTAGAATTCTTAAATGGGAGAGAAAAATTATCTAACTATAATGTTAATTCTCTTATAAAATACTAGTACTTTTACAATAGTTGGTATAGCACCAACTATTTTCATATATATTAAAATTTTATACAAAATAGGTGGTTATATGCATGATAAAGAATTACAAGAAATAATTGAAAAAATAAAAGTTTATGCACCTAATGCAAATTTTGAGATGGTTGAAAAAGCCTATAATCTTGCAAAAAAAGCGCATGAAGGACAATATAGAAAATCTGGGGAACCATACTTTATTCATCCATTAGCAGTAGCAAATATTTTGATAGAGATGGAATTAGATATTGAAACTATAACAGCTGGTTTACTTCATGATGTTGTAGAAGATACGGAATATACCTATGAAGACATAACAAAAGAATTTGGCAAAGAAGTAGCGGATTTAGTTGATGGAGTAACAAAACTTGGTCAAATAAAATATCGTTCAAAAGAAGAAACTCAATCTGAAAACCTAAGAAAAATGTTTTTGGCAATGGCGAAAGATATAAGGGTTATACTTATAAAACTTGCTGATAGATTGCACAATATGAGAACCTTAAAATATATGCCTCCAGAGAAAGCTAAATATAAGGCAAAAGAGACACTTGAAATTTATGGAGGTATAGCTCATAGATTAGGGATTTCTAAGATAAAGTGGGAATTAGAAGACAGAGCACTGAGATTTATGGACCCAGAAGGGTATTATGATTTAGTTGATAGAGTATCAATGAAGAGAAGTCAAAGAGAAGATTATATACATGGAATTGTTGAACTTCTTAAAGATAAGTTTAAAGATTTAAGTATACCATGTGATGTATATGGTAGACCAAAGCATTTTTATAGTATTTATAGAAAGATGCAAAAAAAACACAAAACTTTTGAAGAAATTTTTGATTTAACAGCTGTAAGAATACTAGTAGATAATGTAAAGGATTGTTATGCAGTTCTTGGTATAGTTCACACATTATGGAGACCTATTCCAGGCAGATTTAAGGACTATATAGCAATGCCAAAGCCAAATCTCTACCAATCGTTGCATACTACTGTTGTAGGTCCTGATGGAGAGCCTTTAGAAATACAGATAAGGACTCATGAAATGCATAACATAGCTGAAAATGGTATCGCAGCCCATTGGAAATACAAAGAAGGTATTTCTAGTAAAGAATCAAAAGTTGAAGAGAAACTTCAGTGGTTGAGACAAATGATGGAGTGGGAAAAAGACTTGAAAGACCCACAAGAGTTTATGGATGCACTTAAAGAAGATGTATTTAATAGTCAAGTTTACGTATTTACTCCAAAAGGAGATGTAATTGAATTACCAGCAGAATCAACACCTATAGATTTTGCATATAGAGTTCATACAAATGTAGGGAATAAGTGTGTAGGAGCTAAAATTGATGGAAGAATAGTTCCTATTGATTATAAGCTTCAAAATGGTAATATTGTAGAGGTACTTACATCATCTAATTCTAATGGGCCAAGTAGAGATTGGCTTAATATAGTAAAGACACCAAAT
The DNA here is from genome assembly GCF_020657835.1 of Clostridioides sp. ZZV14-6387. NCBI lineage: Bacteria > Bacillati > Bacillota > Clostridia > Peptostreptococcales > Peptostreptococcaceae > Clostridioides > Clostridioides sp. ZZV14-6387. The sequence goes on along the minus strand of NZ_JAGWCW010000009.1, from coordinate 27,777 downwards.
GCTAAAAGTAGAATTAGACAATTTTTCAAGAAAGAAAGAAGAGAAGAAAATGTCGACCGTGGAAATACAATATTAGAAAGAGAATTTAAGAAGCATGATATACCACAGAAAGACCCTCTTGTTGAAAAATATATGGCATTAGTTGCTAAGAAATTTAATCAGCCAAGTGTTGAGGATTTAGTTGCTACTGTAGGTTATGGTGGTATAATGTCATCTCAAGTTGTATCTAAAGTAAAAGACTTATATTTAAAAGAAGTTAAAAAAGTTAAAAAAGAACAACAAATACAAGAAGAAGATTTAAATAAACACAATATAAGTGAAACAGAATACAGTAAAAAGAGAAAGAAAAACGCATCACAAGGAATTATAGTAAAAGGGCTTGATAATATCTTAGTAAGATTTGCTAAGTGTTGTAATCCTCTTCCAGGAGATGAAATTGTAGGATATATTACTAAGGGTAGGGGAGTAGCTATACACAGAGCTGATTGCCCAAATGCAAACAATAATGGGGATTTCTTCCAAAATAGATTGGTAGAAGTTTCATGGAGTTCAGCAGGCAAAGGTAAGTTTGAAGCAGAGATTCAAATAAAGGCTGTTGACAGAAGAGGAATTGTTAATGAAATAACTCATATTGTTGCAATGGATAAACTTAGTTTAAATGGAATAAATGCAAGAAAAGGTAAAGATAGCATTGTAAGTATAAACTTACTTGTAGAAGTTAATGACACAGAGGAATTAAAAATTCTAATGAAAAAATTAAAAGCAATTCCTGGTGTAGAAAGTATTTATAGAATGACAAATTAGAGTTAAAATAATAGGGAGGAAACTATGAGAGCAGTAGTACAAAGAGTATCTTCATCTAAAGTTACAGTAGATGAAAACACTATAGGTCAAATAAATAAAGGGTTACTAGTATTATTAGGAGTGACTCATGATGATAAATCAAGTGATGTAGATTATATGATTGACAAAATATTGAATCTGAGAATTTTTGAAGATGAAGATGACAAAATGAATTTATCTCTAATGGATATAGGTGGAGAGCTTTTAGTAGTATCTCAATTTACTTTATATGGAGATTGTAGAAAAGGAAGAAGACCTGGATTTAGTAATGCGGCCAAACCAGAACTTGCAAATAATCTGTATGAAGAGTTTATAAAAAAAGCAAAAGATAAAGGTGTAACAGTTGGTACAGGTAAATTTGCGGCTCATATGATGGTAGAATTAACTAATGATGGTCCAGTAACAATACTATTAGACTCAAGTAAATCTTTTTAAGGGGGAAAACTTTAATGGTTATAAAAAAATTTGTAGATAGTTATTTTGGAGTAAATACTTATGTATTAGGTGATGAAAAAACTAAAAAATGTGCAGTTATAGACCCAGGTGGAAGTTTAGTAGATACTCTAAGTTTTGTAAAAGAAAATGAATTAAATATCGAATATATAATTCTTACTCATGGACATGGAGACCATATAGGATATGTTAAAGATATTAAAGATAAAACTGGTGCTAAGGTAGTTGCACATATTGATGAAAAAGAATTATTAAATGATAAAAATAAAAATCTAAGTTATACAATGAGATGTGGAGCACAAGAGTTTGATGCAGATATATATGTAAATGATAAAGACAAGCTTGAACTTGGTGAATTAAAAATGACTTTCTTACACACTCCAGGACACACACAAGGGTGTATGTGTATAAGAGTTGAAGATGAATTGTTTACAGGAGATACTTTATTTGCTGGAAGTATTGGTAGAACTGATTTGTATAGTGGAGATTTTCATCAAATGGAAAAATCGCTTAAGAAATTATGTAAATATGAAGATGCTATTAGAGTATATCCTGGTCATGGACCAGCTAGTACTCTAGGGGTTGAGAAGAAGACAAATCCTTATATGTAATTTTATATTAGTATTAAATAATGTATCAAATATTTAATAACTGTATTAGAGATGGAGTTCTTCTACTGTTAAATAGAAGGAGTTAAGTTGATGTTATATGTTTTTTTAAAAGGACATGATTATAAGTATGAAGTAGCAGAACTTATAAAATTGTTTACTAATGAATTTAAATTTAATGACTCTGATAAATGTGGTAATAACATGGAGTCAATGTATTTAATAAATAGGTTGATTTATGAAAATGGAGTCTTGTTTTCAAGTACTGAGTATTATGAAGATGAAAACTTGAAGTATGAATCAATACAAAATATAGAAAATATAAATCTTGAATTTTTAAATGGATTTGATAATAGCAAATCAATTGAAGAGTTTTTGAATAAGTTAGATAATGAAAGTAAGAGAAACTTTAAAAAACTATGTAAAGAAAGCATCAAAAAAAGCATGTTTATAGTGCTTAAGCAAATATTTAATTCTTATGTTCCATGGGGAATTTTGACTGGTATTAGACCAGTCAAAATTGTCCACAATCTAATGGATAAAAAGCTAGATGATAATAGCATAAGAACCATTCTAAAAGATAATTATTTTATAATAGATGAGAAAATAGATTTAGCTCTTGAAATAGCCAAAAGAGAGCGAGTATTTATGTATCCTATAGATAAAAATAAAATTTCTCTTTATGTAAGTATTCCATTTTGTCCAACTAGATGTGTATATTGTTCATTTCCTTCAAACTCATTAAAGCAATTTGGGCATTTGAAAAGAGAATATGTTTATAAATTGATTGAAGAAATCAAGGGATTTGCCAAGCTTATTAAGGATACTAATAAAGAAATTGAAACTTTATATATTGGTGGGGGAACTCCTACTACATTGGATGAGGAAGAGTTAGATTTGCTTATAAATTCATTGTTTAGTGAATTAGATTTAACTAAAATCAAGGAATTCACTGTAGAAGCAGGTAGACCAGATACCATTACAGAGCAAAAATTAAAAGTATTGAAAAAGCACAATGTAAGTAGAATTAGCATAAATCCTCAGACTATGAATGATGAGACTTTAGTTAAAATTGGAAGAGAACACAAGGTTTCTGACTTAGTAGACTGCTTTAATATGGCTCGTAGAATGGGATTTGATAATATAAACATGGATATAATTTTAGGTCTTATAGATGAGGACTTAAATATGGTAAGGAATACATTGGAAGAAATAAAAAAACTTTCTCCTGAAAGTCTTACAGTTCACACATTAGCTATAAAGAGAGCATCTAACTTGAATATAAATATGGATATGTATAAAGAACACCTAACACAGTATGAAGAAATGGTAAAAATGATAGATTTATCAATGAAGTATGCAAAAGATATGGGATTAAACCCATATTATATGTACAGACAAAAACATATGTTAGGCAATTTAGAAAATATAGGTTATGCTAAAGAAGGATATGAGTGCATTTATAATATACAAATTATGGAGGAAAAGCAAAGTAACTATGCATTAGGTGCAGGTGCTATATCAAAATTTGTTTATGTAGATGAAGATAGAATTGAAAGAGTAGAAAATGTAAAAAACGTTGAACAATACATTGCAAGAGTAGATGAAATGATAAAAAGGAAGAAAGAAGAGGTATATAAAAATGTTGACTAAAGCTCCTAGAGGAACTAAAGACATAACTCCAAAAGAGGCTTATAAATGGAGTTATGTAGAAAATAAATTTAGAGAAATATGTGCTTTATATGGATATGAAGAAATGGTAACACCTATATTTGAACATACAGAACTTTTTAAAAGAAGTGTTGGAGATACTACAGATATAGTTCAAAAAGAAATGTATTCTTTTAAAGATAAAGGAGACAGAGAAATTACATTAAAGCCAGAGGGAACAGCAGGTGTAGTAAGGGCATTTATAGAAAATAAATTGTATGCAGATACTCAGCCAACTAAGTTATTTTATGTTACACCTTGTTTTAGATACGAAAGACCTCAAGCTGGAAGACAAAGACAATTTCATCAATTTGGTATAGAAGCACTTGGAAGTGACACTCCTTCAATGGATGCTGAAATAATAGCATTAGCTGTTCAATTTTTTAATGAAGTTGGGCTAAAGGATTTAATAGTAAGCATAAATTCAGTTGGTTGTCCAGTTTGTAGAAAAGAATACAATGCTTTATTAAAAGAATATCTTGATTTAAAAGCAGATGTATTATGCGAAACTTGTAATGAAAGAAGAGAAAAAAATCCAATGAGGGTTATAGATTGCAAAAATCCTACATGTAAGGAAAATATTAAGGATATACCATTTATTGCAGACCATTTATGTGATGATTGCAAGACTCACTTTGCGAAATTACAAGAATATTTAAATGAAATGGATATAAACTTTGTAGTTGATAAAACAATAGTTAGAGGACTAGACTATTACAGAAAAACTGCCTTTGAAATTATATCTAATGATATAGGAGCGCAAAGTACTGTATGTGGTGGAGGTAGATATGATGGTCTTGTTGAGCAACTAGGAGGACCAAAAGGTATAAGTGGGATTGGATTTGGATTAGGAATTGAAAGACTTTTACTTACACTTGAAAACAATGGTATTGAAATAGAAAATCCACAGTCTACAGACATATTTATAGTAACAATAGGAGAAGAAGCAAATACAAAAAGCTTTAACCTATTAAAAGAATTGAGAAAAAATCATATAAGTGCAGATAAAGACCATATAGAGAGAAGTGTCAAAGCACAATTTAAATATTCAGATAAGATAAATTCTAAATTTACAATAGTAATTGGCGATGATGAGCTTAAAAATGATACTGCAACATTAAAAAATATGAAAACATCAGAGCAAATTACTGTAAAATTAAGTACATTAGTTGAAGAATTAAAACAAAAGCTGTAAAATAAGAAAGTATGATGTTTTGCATATTAGATAATAATATAGCATTAAAATTAAATAAAATGGAGGTAGTATCTTGGAAACTTTAAAGGGTCTAAAGAGAACTCACTACTGTGGAGAGTTGAGAGAAAAGAACATAAATGAAGAAGTTGTACTTATGGGATGGGTACAGAAAAAAAGAAACTTAGGTGGTCTTGTATTTGTTGATTTAAGAGATACAAGTGGATTATGTCAAATAGTTTTTGATACAGATGTAGATAAAGAAGCTTTTGAAAAAGCTGAAAAATTAGGAGCTGAATTTGTAATAGCTGCAAAAGGAAAAGTATGCGAAAGACAATCTAAAAATCCTAATATGCCAACTGGAGATATAGAAATATTTGCCACTGAACTTAGAATCTTAAATAAGTCAGAAACTCCACCTATTTATATAAAAGATGATGATGATGTTTCAGAAGCATTAAGATTAAAATATAGATACTTAGATTTAAGAAAAGCATCTATGCAAAGAAACTTAAAATTAAGACATAAAGTAATGAATATTACAAGAAATTACTTATCGAATAATAGATTTTGCGAAATAGAAACACCATTTTTAATTGCACCAACTCCAGAAGGAGCAAGAGATTACCTTGTACCAAGTAGAGTTAATCCAGGTAAATTTTATGCATTACCACAATCACCACAATTATATAAACAGTTATTAATGGTAAGTGGTATGGATAGATATTTCCAAATAGTTAAATGTTTTAGAGATGAAGATTTAAGAGCAGATAGACAGCCAGAGTTTACACAAATAGACTGTGAAATGTCTTTTGTTGAGCAAGAAGATGTTATGAATATGATTGAAGGATTGCTTGAAGCTATATTTAAAGAAGTTTTAGATGTAGAATTAACACTTCCACTTCCTAAGATGACTTATGCAGAAGCTATGTCTAGATATGGTTCAGATAAGCCAGACACTAGATTTGGATATGAATTAACAGATATATCTGATGTTGTTTGTAACTGTGGGTTCAAAGTGTTTGCGGATGCTACACAGCCAGGTAAAAGTGTTAGAGGTATAAATGTAAAGGGTAAAGCTGATGATTTTACTAGAAAGCAAATATCATCATTAGAGGAACATGCTAAAACATATAGAGCAAAAGGTCTTGCTTGGATGAAAGTAGGACAAGAAGGAGTAACTTCTCCAATAGCAAAATTCTTTAATGAAGAAGAAATGAATGCTATACTTACAAGAATGAATGCTGAAGCAGGAGATTTGCTTTTATTTGTAGCTGATAAAAACTCAGTAGTATTTGATGCTTTAGGACAAGTTAGACTTGAAGTAGCTAATAGACTTAACATGTTAGATAAAAATGTATATAATCTATTATGGGTAACTGAATTCCCTGTTTTTGAAGAAGATGAAGAAACAGGAAAATTCTCAGCAATGCATCACCCATTTACATCACCTATGGATGAAGACTTAGACAAGTTAGAAGAAGGTGATAAAGCATCTTTAAGAGCTAAAGCTTATGACATCGTATTGAATGGTTATGAGATAGGTGGAGGAAGTGTTAGAATATCAAATTCTGATGTACAATCAAAAATGTTTAAAGCACTTGGTTTTACAGAAGAAAGAGCTAATGAGAAGTTTGGATACTTATTAGAAGCATTTAAATATGGAACTCCTCCTCATGCTGGTTTAGCTTTTGGTCTTGATAGACTTGTTATGTTACTTGCAGGAGCTGACAATATAAGAGAGGTTATTGCATTCCCTAAAAATCAAAATGCTGTTTGTCCTATGACAAATGCTCCAACATTAGCAGAAGATGAGCAATTAGAAGAATTAAGTATAAAAGTTGATATAAAAGACAACGAATAATATATAGTTATAAGAAATTAAAATGTAAAAAGTCTGGATATAAAGCATATTTATATTCAGACTTTTTTAGTTAATCTATTTTTTCTATTTTAAATATATTTATAATTTTGGCATCTGGGCAACAAAATACACATTCGTTTTTATTTTCCTCACCAGGTATGCTTCCACCATATCTTAGAATGTCAAGATAAGGAAAAGCTACATGTAATGCCATTGGACATAATTTTCCTCTTTCTGTATCAAAATCAAATGAATCTCCAATCTTATGTCCATAATGACAAGCACCTTTTTCTTTTTTATCTATTAAGGTTATCTTTATCTTTGGTCTTCTAGCCATATTTTTATACATCCCCCTTGTATTTTTATTTAATATAAAAAGACTATAATTATAGCTTTTATTTAAAGATTTTTAAAATAATTAATAAGAAAGTCTTTAAATAATAACACAGCTTTAGATGTGTAATTTTCATTAAACCATGATAGATTTAAGTATCTTTTAAATTCAATATCTTTTATATGTAATAGTTTAATTTCTGGGTCTTTAGATAATCCCCATGATTTTCCACATATAAATCCAACACCTTGAAGTGATTTTATGAGTGCATAGATTGTATATGGTGAATCGCATTCAAAGGCTATTTTTGGTTTAAAATTAGCAGATTCACATAGTATATCTATTATTTCTCTATAGTTCTCACCCTTAGTTATAACTATGAAGTTTTCATCAGAAACTTCACTTAGGTAGACTTCATCTTTTAAAGATAAGTTATGGTTAATTGAAATACCTAGTAATATCTCTTCACAAGTTAAAGTTATATTATTTTCTGAATTTATTTTTGTAAATGAAGAAGATATATACAAATCAAAATCACTTTTCTTGTAAGAAGATGGCAGAGTATGTGAGACATTAAAAGTAATGTTAGGATATAGTTTTCTAAAATTACTTAAAAGTGAAGGTAGTACATTAGCTGCTGCAGTAGCTAATATTTTTACTTCTCCTGAGTTCTCTAAAGAAGTATCTCGTAATTCCTTTTTTGACATTTCTACCAAATCTAAAATACTATCCACTCTTTTTAAAAATAATTTTCCATATTCATTTAATACAATATATCTTCCTTTTCTATCAAACAACTTGACTCCAAGTTCTCTTTCTAAAGAAGATATGGTCTTACTTAAAGCTGGTTGTGCTATATTTAGTTTTTGTGATGCTTTTGTTATGTGTTCCATTCTAGCAACTGTTTGAAAGTACTTAAGATGCAATAAATCCATAATATAAAATACACCTCTTTTAATATGACTTGAGTTATATCAATTTGATAATTAACTATATATTATACATTATAATATAAAGCTTGTATAATAAACTATAGTATATCAAAAAGTTAATCACATAGTTCTTTATGTATTATACATAATCTAATTAAAAAAAATGAGTCCAATATATAATTAATTAAAGAAATAATGCTGAAAATTTTAATTATATAAAAATATATCTGAGAAATAAATTGTATATCAAGTAAGGTAAAAAATTATTATAGAAGTTAAGATATACTAAAAATAAAATTTTATTTATATTATTTAATATCTTAGAGTAATGATATTAGCTAAATTATTATGTTATACTATTTTAAATAGGAAAAATTTAGATACTATAATTTTAGGGGGAGTTAAGATGAAATTAACTAAATCAATATCATCCGTATTGTGTTTATCTCTAGTTTTAAGCTTATCACCAGTGTCACATGCAAATGAAATAAGTAGAACAACATTGGAAAATACTTTAGTAGGTCAGGATAGATACCAAACTGCTATTGAAGTAAGTAAAAAAGGATGGAGTAGTGCAAATGAGGCTGTAGTTGTAAATAGTGAATCTATTGTAGATGCATTGTCTGTAACACCATTTGCAAAATTAAAAAATGCTCCTATACTATTGACAGAAAAAAACAATCTAAATTCACAAACTGAGAAAGAATTAAAGAGATTAGGAGTTAAAAAAGTTTATATAATTGGACTATCTAGTTCTGTATCAAATGATGTACAAAAACAGTTAGAATCTAATAATCTAACTACTGATAGAGTTGGTGGTAGTGATAGATATCAAACAGCCTTGAGTATAGCTAAAAAAATAGAGGAATTAAAAGATATATCAGAAATAGCTATAGTAAATGGATATACAGGTCTTGCTGATGCAGTTAGTATAGCTTCTGTAGCTGCGACTAATGGAATGGTTATACTTCCAGTGTCTGATTCATCTGGAATATCTAGCTTTAAAGATTTTATAGAATCTAAGAATATAAGTAAATCATACATAATAGGCTCTACTAATGCTGTATCAGATAAAATAAAACAAAGCTTACCTAATTCTGAAAGAATAGGTGGAGCAGATAGAAATGAAACTAATGGTAAAGTAATAGAAAAGTTTTATACATCCAATAAATTAAATAATGTATTTGTAGCCAAAGATGGAATGAAAAAGCAAAATCAACTTATAGATGCTCTAGCAGTAGGAGTGCTGGCATCAAAAGAAGATTCTCCTGTACTTATAGTAGGGGAACAATTAAGTACAACACAAAAGAGTGTATTTTCAAATAAAAGTGCTACCTCTATAACTCAAGTTGGTAGTGGAGGGAATGAGAGTGCATTTAAAGAATTAAAAGAGTTACAAACAAATAGTACTAATAAGAAAGTAATGTATGTAACTAATACAGATAAGGTGAATATAAGAAGTGATGCTACAATAGAAGCTTCTGTTATAGGATATTTAAATAATGGTGATGAAGTAGAAGTTTTAGAAGTATTAAAAACAGGATGGGTAAAAATAAAATACAATGAAGATATTGGGTATGTTAGTGGGTCTTATCTGACAAATAATAAGCCTGATAGTAGTAATGAAAATGTAAAAATAAAGTATGTAAAAGAAAAAGACGGTCTTAATGTTAGAAAAGGACCAAGTACAGAAGATGAAAAAATAGGACATCTTTCATATGGAAGTAAAGTGGAAACAATAGAAATGTTTGCTACAGGATGGGTAAAAATAAAATATAGTGGTGGATATGGTTATGTAAGTAATGATTATTTATCTGATACACCAGTTATTTAATTATAAATAATAGTAAAAGAAACTGCTTTAATATATGAAGCAGTTTCTTTTTTATAAAATTTTAAGCTTTATGGTTATTTCTATTTGGATGCCTTAATTCTAGGATTAATTATTATGGATATTGCTATCATACAAATACTTAAAATCCAGTGAATAATTCCAAACTTAGATATCAATAAATTCAATCCTGCTATAGTAAATAAACAATATTTAATTAGAATTAAAAGCGAATTTATAGAAATACCTTTTATTGAAAGTATTCTAAATCCTAGGAAAGACATTCTAAGCCCTACAAATGCCAATAATATACCTGTAATATCTTGAATTAAGTAATAGTATTCAAAGTTCATACTTAATCAACTCTTCTCTGGGCAATGTCAAATATCTCTAATTCTTCAATTTCATCATCTGTATATGTAAGCATAGTAAAGCCAGTTACACCATAAATAAATGAAATTATAGGAGTAATCCAACTTAAGAAACAGTATGGTATAAATTCTAGTGGACTTACACCAAGAGTTTGGGCACAGAAAACAGCATTTGAATTCCAAGGTATTAATGGTCCACCAAGTGTGGCTGTATCTTCTATAATTCTAGATAGATTCTGTGGTTTTAATCTAAACTCTTTGTATATTGGTGACATTAAAGTTCCAACAAATACTGAAGTAAACATCATTGATGAGCTAAATGCATTTGCAAAGTAACTTACTATAAAGGTAGACCCAACCAATTTAGTTCTAGATTTTCCTATTTTAGTTATCATAGGCTGAAGTAGTACCTCTAAGAAACCAGTTTTTTGGAGAATACCAGCAATAACAAAAACTACAAAGACTAGTAAAACAGTTTCAGCCATGCTCATGATTCCCCCACGATTTAATAGCTTGTCAGCATAGGCAAATCCAGTATCGATAGTAAAACCTGATAGCATATAATTTAAAATATCGCCTATTTTTTCTCCTTCTTGAAATACAGCTATGATAAGCCCCATTATAGCTGAACTTAATATAGATATAATAGGAGGTTTTTGTAACAATAGAAGTAATAATAAAAACATTATTGGAATCATTGCTACTAAACCAATATGAAAGTTTGAATTTAATACATCTTTAATTTGGTTTATTTGAACATAGTCAATAGTGTTATTTGAATATTTTAAGCCAATTACTGTATATAGAACTATACATATTACGTATGCAGGTCCTGTTGTGTAAACCATGTGTTTCATATGTGTAATCACATCTGTCTTACAAACTGCTGCAGCTAAGTTTGTAGAATCTGATAGGGGAGACATCTTATCTCCAAAGAAAGCGCCAGAAATGACTGCACCAGCTGTTAAACCAAGAGGAATACCCATGCTAGTACCAATACTCATCATTGCTATACCAGAAGTTCCAAGAGTTCCCCAAGATGTACCTGTAGCAACAGAAGTAAGTGAACAGACTATTAATGTTGTAAGTAAAAAATATTTGGGTGTTATTATTGTTAGACCGCTATACACTACTGTTGGTATCGTACCAGCAGCTATCCAAGATGCTATTAGTACGCCAACAGAAAGTATAATTAAATTTGATTGAAAGGCATCCTTCCCAACCTCAAATCCGAAAGCCTCTATTTCATCATTAGTGTAACCAAGCTTCATAGCAGCAGGAACTACTATAAGCCATGAAAGTAAAAACATTATAGTTATAGAGGCATTAAATACAACTATACCAATTGATGTTAAAGCTATTATTGCAAGCATTACTAACAAGGAATATCTAAATGAAGGTCTTTTTCTTTCTGTATCTATTTTCATAGTGCAAATTCTCCTTAAATATTTTAGTTGATTGCATTTTTTATTCTTATAAGAGCTTCTTCAAGCATACTTTTTGGGCACGCTAAGTTTATCCTTTGATACCCTTTTCCTCCAATGCCAAAACTATTTCCTTGATTTAAGGCAATCTTACCTTTTTTAACAAGTATACTTTCTAGTTCATCATCACTCAATCCAAGTTCACTAAAGTCTACCCATAATAAATAAGTTCCCTCTGGTTTTCTAACTTTAAGTTTTGGCATATTTTCATTTATATATTTTATAGCAAAATCTATATTGGATTCTAAATATTCCAAGAATGATTCTAACCAAGGTTCACCATTATTATATGAGGCCTCTGTTGCAACTAAGCTGAAGCAGTTATTTCTTTTTATATCAATTCTAGTGAAGGCATTATCTAACAACTTATAGTCTTTTTCATCAGGTAGTATCACATAAGATGATTGAAGACCAGCTATATTAAAAGTTTTAGTTGGAGCCATACAAGTAATTGTATTTTTTTCATATTCTTTAGAAATAGATGCCATAGGGATATGTTTATGTTTTTTTAATATAATATCACTATGTATTTCATCAGATATTACTTTTACATTATGTTTAAGGCAAATGTCTCCTAGTTTTTTTAATTCTTCTTTTGTCCATACTCTACCAACTGGATTATGAGGATTGCAAAGTATAAACAATTTTACATCTTTAATCTTGCTTTCAATGTCTTCATAATTCATTACATAATTTCCATCTTCTAGTTTTTGTAATGGGCTTATAACCAGTTCTCTATTATTATTTTTCACAACGCTATTAAAAGGACTATAAACTGGTTCTTGTATCATTATTTTATCGTTTTCTTTTGTAAGTTCGTTTATTAAAAGACTTATAGCTGGTATAACACCTGGGCTATAAACTAACCATTCACTTTTAATTTTCCAGTTATGTCTTCTATCTAGCCAATTTACTATCGATTTATTGTAAGAATCTGGCCTTGTTGTGTAACCATAAATCTCTTGCTCTAGTCGATTTTTTAAAGCATCAATTATACAAGGGGCAGCTTTAAAATCCATGTCAGCTACCCACATAGGAAGTAAATCATTGGTTCCATATTTTTTATCCATCTCTGACCATTTAGACGAAAAATTATTACTTCTATCAACAACTTCATTAAAATTATAATTCATTATAAAAACCTCCAGTAATTTTAAAATTTATGTTAATAATATTAAGCAAACAACATGCCAAGATGGATAATAAAAAGTAATTAACAATAAGTTAATATTTGATATTAAGTAATTCCAAAGTATAGAGCAATTAAAAATATTAACTATATTTAGAACTTTGTGGAAAAGCTTATTTCGAATAAAGTTTCATATGTATGAAAATATAAATAAATGGGGTTAAGTGGTTTAACAGTTTAACTTATTAGACCTGTTTATATTTTTTTATAAATTCAACCCCTTTTGATGTTATAACTGAACCACCACGACCAACAAGTATGTCTACAAGTCCAAAGTCTTGTAATTCTAGAAGTATATTTCTAATCTGTTGTTCTGTCAGAAATCTATTTTCATTTAAAGCTATTTTGTACAGACTTTTTCTGCCAATTCTTTCTTTTAAATCATAAGCCTTCTTTAAATTGTCCAATATAAATAGGTATCCCTCTAAAGGTCTTTTAAAGTTATAATCATGTTTTATTAAGTTTTTGTCTTTGTTAATGTTTAATTGATATTTTACTGTTTTATCTGTTACTTTGTTACAGACAGTCCTACTATAATTTGAATCTATAGTATCCAATATATATTCAGGTAAGTCACAAATTTCTATAACATCTTTTCCTAAGTAGCAGAAGTATTCCCCTAAATTTCTTAATTCCCTTACATTTCCTTCCCATTTATACACTTTAAAGATTTCTTTTACTTCTTTACTTAGAATAAAATTACATGGAATATCATACTTTAGAGAATTGAAAATCTCAAATATATCAGTAGGCCTTTCTCTAAGAGGGTGTATTTTAAGAGGAAGAACGTTTAATCTAAAGTATAAATCTCTTCTAAACATGTCTTTAGATACAAGTTCTTTTAAATTTCTATTAGTAGCTGCAATTATTCTTACATCAATATCAATGACATTGTTTGAACCAATACGCCTTACTTGTTTTTCTTGTATAACTCTAAGTAATTTAGATTGAGAATTTAAATCCATTTCTCCAATTTCATCCAAAAATATAGTTCCATTGTTAGCTAATTCAAATAAACCAATCTTTCCACCTTTTTTAGCACCAGTAAAAGCACCTTCATCATAGCCAAATAGTTCGCTTTGTAATAAATTTTCTTGAAAAGTACTACAATTTACTGCTACGAAAGGACCATCTTTTCTTCTAGAGGCGCTGTGAATAGATTGAGCAAATAATTCCTTGCCAGTACCACTTTCACCAATTATTAAAATAGAGGAGTTTGATTGAGCCATGCTATTGGCAATTTTTTTTGTATTAATGGTTTGTATACTAGAGCCTAATATATCATCAAATGTATATTTACTGACATTACCTGAATTGACTAATTGTGCTCTTAACTTGGCTTGCTTTTTTTCTAGTTGAGAGAATTTGGTCATTTTCAATATAAATCCATCAAATACATTTAATTGTATATGTTTAATCTCTAAATTTATATCTACATGATTTATTTTAATTAATTTTTCATAAAATGGAGCTTTATTGGTTAATATGTTTTGAAAATTTATTTCTCTTATACAATCACCAATAAATTCATAAATCATTTCATTTGCATTTATAGATAAAATTTTTCTAGCCATATGATTGTAAAATTGAATTATCCCATCATTATTGGTACATATAATTCCATCATCAATTATAGATAATAATAAATCAAATTGCCTTTCAAATTTATTTGCATCTAATAGTAACTCACCTGTACTATAGCTTGTAGGTATTATTTTCTCTACATATTTTTTTATTAAGTCATCTTTTATTAGATGTTTTAGTTTAGTTTTTGTAGCAATTTCAACTATACAACTTAAATCTATTATTCTATATTTCAAGTCTATAACTTCACAATTTTTAACTTTAGGTAAGATTTTTTCGCCAGGAGTTAGTATTATAGCATCTGTAGGAGTAAATTCTATCTCTGGATAACAAGGTAGGATATTGATATTGTCTATTCCTAGTCTATGTATTAAAGATATTGTCTCTATTGCCATATCCTTACTTAGATTATATACATAAATAATTTTATCTTTTTCTAATCTTGATATCATATCTATACTGTTCTTTTCAAATGTTAACTTAGGTACAATAATTTGAGCATCATGATGGGATAATTTTGCTATTTCATCATATTTTAAATAAGCAGATAATAATATCAAACTTTCTTTAAAAAATCTTAAATTTCCTTCTTCAAATGAGTATAAATTTATTTTTATATTGTTACCTAAAAATTGTCTTATTTGGTCTTCATAAATTTCTCCAGCATCTTTTTTTAAACTTACAATAGCTAATTCCATTTGTTTCATTTTAACCTCTCATACAAATTTGACTTATTTTAGATTATATAACAATTAAACTAGATATAAATAATTTTGTTTAATTGTTATTATAAATTTATTATAGATTATATATGGAAGTAAAAGAAATCGCTAAAATTATTCCTTTTATTTTTGTTTTTTGTATCTATTTGGTATAATAGTATTAAAGCGTATAATAATTTAGGCAAAATTTTTTAAGAGGAATATTAGAGGAGAATATAATATGAAAAAATGTCTTTACTGTAATAGGGATATAAAGTCACCAAATAATAAATTAGCTATACAATATGATGACAATACAAATATATATCCATGTCGTGCAGAATGTAAGGAAAAAATTGAAGAATATATAGCGAAAAAACCTACATATAAATTTATAAATATATTAGAGGTTCTTTTAGGTGTGGGTGGAATATTTTGTTTTTTGAGTAAATGGACTATTGCAGCCCAAGTTGTACTTGGAATTGATGCATTGGTTATATTTTTATTTCCATTAGCAGGGTTTAAGATGAATGGAAAGTTAAGTATGGAACAAACTAAGAATCAAAGTAGGTCTATTGCAATATCAATTTTAGCATTTATAGTAGTAATAACTGTATTGTATTTTAAACAAATTGGTAAGTAGAGCATAATTGAATAAGACATCATTAGAGTATGAGGTGAGTTTATGGAAGAAAGAAAATTAGCGCCAAACAATGAGAGAGAAGCTCTTATAAAAAGATTAAAGAGAATAGAAGGTCAAGTAAAAGGGATACAAAAGATGGTAGAGCAAGAACGTTATTGTGTTGATATACTGGTTCAAATATCTGCTATAAGGTCTGCTATAAACAGAGTGGGCACGATTATACTGGAAAATCATATAAAAGGATGTGTAGCAGAAAGCATTAAACATGATGATGGTGAGCAAACTGAAGAGATGATAAAAGAACTTATGGATACTATAAATAAATTTACAAAATAAGGAGGCGGTTAGTTATGAATCAACAAGGATTTATTATGGAAATTGTTGATGATAGAACTGCAAAATTAAAAATGCAAAGACATTCAGCTTGTGCTGCTTGTGGAAAGTGTGCTACTACAGATTCGGCAGAGTCGAAGGAAATATTAGTAGAAGTAGATAACACAATTGGTGCAAAAGTTGGTGACCATGTAGAAGTAAGTATGGATAATATGAATGTATTAAAAGCAGCTGTAATGGCTTATATAATACCACTTATAGCACTTCTTGTGGGAACAATAGGGACTTACTATATATTAGGTGCAATAGGAGTAACATCTGGTGTTGAAGTCATAAGTGGATTGGTTGGAATCTGTCTTACAATACTTTGCTATCTGTACTTAAAGAAGAATGACAAAAAATTTAGAGATAGTAGAGAGTTTATACCAGTAATAACAAGAATATTAATTGACCTTTAAAATAATTAAAAAATAGCAATGTACTTTTTGAATAAATACCCAGTGTGTATTTGCAAAACTTTAGTACATTGCTATTTTTGTGTTTTATTTCGATTTTCTGTATGGAATAAAGTTTTTTCTGATTTTTAAAAGATTCAATGTTCTTACAAAAGAAGTTACAACTAATACACCTAATGCTATTGCAGCACTTAAAAATAGGGCATCTGTACCTTTTGACATGGCCAAAGAATAATTTTTTTGAATCAAAGATAACATTGTATTGTACAATCCAATACCTGGTATTAAAGGAAGGATACCTGGTATTACGAACACAATAGCTGGTTGTTTTAACTTTCTAGCTAAAGTCTCACTACATGCTGAGACTAAAGCAGCAGCTATAAATCCTGCAAAAACTGCATTTGTAGTAAAATTAAATAAATAAACATACACAATCCAGCCAATTCCACCAGTTATTCCAGCTGGAAGAAGTAGATAAAGTGGAGCATTAAAGAAAACAGCAAATCCAGCAGTTGCAATGCCTGAAAATAAAAAATGTAAAATCATTGACATATCAGTCATTAGAAAGGACCTCCTATTCTATACCATGTATCAAGAACAAAACCAACTCCAGAAGCAATTGCAATAATAATCATAGCTGCATCAAAAGCACGAGAAATTCCTGATATTAAATTACCTGATATTAAATCTCTAATAGCTTTTATAAAGGCAACTCCTGGGAGTAGTGGCATTATAGCACCAACTATAAGCATCTTAGGGTCATTTAAAATGCCTATTTCAACTAACAGAACTCCTGAAAGTGCAATTAAAAAAGAGGATACTAAACAGGAAAATGCAGATATTGCACTTATCTTCATAGTTTTATCATAAGTAATCGCGGCAAAGATTGCTATTATAAATGTAAGTATAAAATTTAATACATAATTCCCTCCAAGCAAACAAGCAAAACAAGCAGATGCAATTCCTGTACAAGAGTAAAATAACCACAAAGGATAAGGTTTTACATCTTGGATTTCATAAAGACGTGCAATGGCATTATCAATATCATATTCTTTGTCGCTTACAAATTCTCGAGAAAAACTATTTAATAAAGAAATCTTATTTAAGTTTATACCTCTTGATTGAATCGTTTTCATAAATGAAAAGCCATCAAATTTTTCATCAGAAATAATTATTACTGTAGGAGTTGTAAAAATATTTACATGATAAAATCCTCTTGACCTGCATATCCTAAGGACACTGTCTTCAACCCTAGATGTTTCAGCTCCATTTTTTATCATAAGTTCCCCTACAAATAGAGCTAATTTTAGAATATTTTTCTTATATTCAAGCTCCTCATTTTGATTCATAAATACACCTCCAAATTAAAAACCGTAATATTGAAATTATACCAAATTTCTAAGCAATATTCCTTAATATATATATAAATTATATTATCTTTTTTTATTTAAAAATAGTCACATTTAAATTATATCCAATTAAAAGAATTAGACAATATTATTTATTATATTTTAACTTAAAAATAAAGAAAGTAACTATGTTAAATATAGAAAAATAGCAAAACACTTGACTATTAATTTGTAAAGGACTATAATAATAAATTATCATATTGATAAAAACGAAAATTATGAAATGTCTGTAAAAATAAAAATTAAATAATAACTAGGAGGAGTAATATGTTTGAGAACTTGAAAAAAGCGGACCCTGAGATTTATGAAAGTATGAAAAGAGAGTTAAAAAGACAACAAAGAAATATTGAATTGATAGCATCTGAAAACATAGTATCAGTTCCAGTGATGGAGACTATGGGAAGCCATCTTACAAATAAGTATGCAGAAGGTTACTCAGGAAAAAGATATTATGGTGGATGTGAGTACATAGATGAAGTTGAAACTCTTGCAATAGATAGAATCAAAAAAATATTTGGAGCAGAGCATGCTAATGTTCAACCTCACTCTGGAGCAAATGCAAATATTGGTGTATATTTTGCTATGTTAAAACCAGGTGATGTTGTTATGGGAATGAATTTATCTCAAGGTGGACATTTAACTCATGGTGCTCCAGTTAATATTTCTGGTCAGTATTATAAATTTTATGAATATGGTATAGATAAAAATAGTGGACTTATAGATTTTGATGAAGTTAGAAAAATAGCGCATGAAGTAAAACCTAAAATGATAGTTGCAGGAGCAAGTGCATATCCTAGAGAAATAGATTTTAAAAAATTTAGAGAGATAGCTGATGAAGTTGGAGCATTGCTTATGGTAGATATGGCTCACATAGCAGGTCTTGTTGCAGCTGGTCTTCACCAAAATCCATGTGAAGTGGCTGATTTTGTTACAACAACAACTCACAAAACTTTAAGAGGGCCTCGTGGAGGAGTTATTCTTTGCAAAGAAAAGTATGCTAAAGCTATAGACAAAGCAATATTCCCTGGAATTCAAGGTGGGCCTCTTGAACATATAATTGCATCTAAAGCAGTTTGTTTTAAAGAAGCTTTAAGTGATGAATTTAAAGAGTATCAAGTACAAGTTGCTAAAAATGCAAAAGCTCTAGCTGAAGAACTTATTAAAAGAGATTTTAAATTAATTTCTGGAGGTACAGATAATCATTTAATATTATTAGACTTAACTAATAAAAATATAACTGGTAAAGCTGCAGAAAAAAGATTGGATGATGCTTATATCACAGCTAATAAAAATACAATTCCATTTGACCCAAATGGTGCTCTTGTTACAAGTGGGATAAGACTTGGTACTCCAGCTGTAACTACTAGAGGTATGAAAGAAGAAGATATGGCGATAATTGCTGAGGCCATAGACCTATGTTTAACTTATGATGAAGAATCTAAGGCTAGAACATTAGTTGTTGGATTAACTGAAAAATATCCTTTATATGAAGAATATAATATTATGGATTAATTATAAAGAATAATTAAATAAAGTATGTTTAAATAATTATAATGATTGTGTATGTATTTGAATATATAGATATAAAACCCAATTGGTATAGGAGATAATCTTCTATATTAATTGGGTTTTGTACTTTTTAATTAAAACTTTAAGATTTCTTAAGAATTATACTAGGTTTTTCTAAAGATTTAAAGTCTATACTTATAAATATAGTAATTAGAGGAAAAGAAAGACTTTAATGAGGAGGGAATCTTATGAAAGTATTAATTCTTACAGGAAAATTTGGTATGGGTCATTACTCAGCATCAAATTCTTTAAGTGAAGATATAAAAACAAAATTTAATAATTCAGAAATAATAATTAAAGATATATTTGAATATATTATGCCTAACTATTCTGATAAAATGTACAAGACTTTTTCTATTCTTGTAAATCGGGGAAGTAGTCTTTATAATTTATTTTATAAATGTACAGAAAATGGAAAGAAAGATATAAAATTTACTTTTTCAGATTATTTTTTAACTAAATTAGACAAGTTACTTAATGAAATACAACCAACAGTAGTTATTTCAACTTTTCCATTTTGTTCACAATTAGTATCAAGATATAAGGAAAAGTATAATTCAAATCTTCCTTTGATAACATGTATAACAGATATAAGTAGTCACTCAGAATGGATTAGTAAAAATACAGATTGTTACTTAGTAGCTAGTAAATCTACGAAGGAAGAACTTGTTTTTAAGGGAATAGATGAAGAAAAAGTTAAAGTTAATGGTATTCCAGTAAAAAAAGAATTTAAAAAAATAGAACATATAAATCACTCAAATAAAAAAAATATACTTATAATGGGTGGAGGTTTAGGGTTACTGCCTAAGTCAGAACAGTTTTACAGTGAATTAAATAGTTTAGAAGGAGTAAAAACCACTGTAATAACTGGTAATAATAAAAAAATGTACTATAAGTTATCTGACAGATATGAAAACATAGAGGTAGTAGGCTATACGAATGAAGTATATAAATATATGAAAAATGCTGACCTTATTATTTCTAAACCAGGTGGAATAACTCTATTTGAAACTATTTATTCAGAACTTCCAATATTAGCATTTAATCCATTTTTACAACAAGAGATAAATAATGCTGATTTTATATTAAATAATAAGATTGGAAGAATACTTGATAAAAATAAAAAATACTATGTAGATGAAATAAAAGATTTAATTTATGATGATGCCACTCTTCAAGAGATGAGTAGAAATATGAAAGAATTAAAAAAACAGTTTGATAACAATACATTAGAAAATATTTTATTTTCATTTGATGAACAAGGAGAGTGTATAGAATGTATGTAGTAGGTTTAATTATAGTTGTTGCATTGATTTTTTTGGTACATTCAATTATACCTACATATTATAACAAACTATTAAATAAAGATGTATTAAAAAATATGACTGGAGAAAATGAAATTGCACTAACATTCGATGATGGTCCAGATAAGAGATATACAGAAAAATTATTAGATGTTTTAAAAGAAAATGATATAAAAGCCATGTTTTTTGTAGTTGCAAAGAATGCTGAAAAAGAGCCTGAAATTATAAAAAGGATGTTAAGAGAAAATCACATAGTTGGTTTACATTCATTGGAACATAAGAATGCATGGCTTTACAGTTATAATTATGTTAAAAAAGATTTTATGGAAAGTGTAAATATAATGAAAAATTTAGGTGTAGATATAAACTATTATCGTCCACCATGGGGTCATACTAATATATTTTCAAATCTATTTGTTAAAAAATATAATCTAAAAATGACATTATGGGACGTAATGGCAGAAGATTGGAGTAAAGATAGTACTGTAGAGATTATTATAAATAAATTAATGAGTAGAACAAAAGAAAATTCTATAATTTGTTTACATGATGCGGGTGAAAATTCAGGTGGTGCAGTAGGTGCACCTGAGCGTACTATTGAAGCTTTGAAGATAGCCATTCCAAAACTTAAAGATAGTGGTTTTAAATTTGTAGCACCAGAAAGGATGTAGCTATGATAAGTAAAACTGAAAAGAAAAATAAATGCCTAGGTAGTGTTGCTTTTTTAGTTTTACTAATGGGCATAACAGGATACTTTGTTTTTAGAGGGCAATCAATTGAATCATTAATAAAATCATTAAAAGGCGCAAGCCCTATGTTTATACTAATTGGATTTATGATGATGATTATATATGTTGCTTGTGAAGGTATAAACATATATTTAGGTGTAAAAGCCTTAAAACAAAAAACTACTCTTTTAAAATGTATGGGATATGCTTTTATTGGATTTTATTTTAGTTCAATTACACCTTCAGCCTCAGGTGGTCAACCAGCACAAGTTTATTATATGAAAAAAGATGATATAAATATATCTTACTCTTCACTTATATTATTAGTTATTGTTGTTATTCATCAAGTGGTTATATTAGCATATAGTGGAATAATGTTCATTATGGAACGTGAATTTATACTAAATAACGTAAGTGGTATGAATATTTTACTAATATATGGTGTAATAACAAATGTAGCTCTTGTAGTTGGAGTAATCACAATTATATTTTCAAAGAGACTGGTAAATAATTTTATAATATCAATAACAAACTTATTAGGAAAGTTAAGAATAATAAAAGATGTTGAAGGTTCAAGAAAAGTTATAACTTCTCAAATTGAAGAATATGTTAAAGGTGCCCAATATATAAAACAGAATCCAAAGCTTGTAATACAAATTTTAGCTATAACGATTATACAAATAACAGCTATGTTTTTAGTACCATTCTTTGTATACAAAGCTTTTCATCTATCAACGTATACTGTATTTGAGATATTGGCAATACAATCGCTACTAAATATTGCTGTTTCATCATTGCCATTACCAGGAGCTGTTGGAGCTTCTGAAAACAGTTTTATGACATTGTTTAAAATATTTTTCCCAGGTCATTTACTAGTTCCAGCAATGTTACTTAGTAGAGGAATAAGTTTCTATGCATTTGTAGCTATAAGTGGTTTGATATGTATTATAGTACATGTAAAATCTTCTGAAAAAGTTAAATCAGTAAAAAAAGTCATTTATGCAAGATAATATTATATAGATTATTTTTATAAGTATGTCAATTTATGTATACATGTTAATTTAATAGTAAATGTATTTACAATAGTAGAAAGTATTAAAACGTGTGACATTGCTAAGCTTTTGCTAATAAAGTATAATATTTTATATAGTTTGAAATATTTAAGAAATATAGCAAAGAAAGGAGCTTAGTGATGAATAAAGAGATTCCAAAAAAAATTTTAGTAGCTGATGATAATCCTGAGATTAGAGAAATTGTAGAGATACTTTTAACTGGTGAAGGTTATGAAGTTGTTATGGCTACAAACGGGGAAGAAGCTGTAAACTTAGTAGATAGTACGATTGACTTGATTATTTTGGATGTTGTCATGCCTGTAAAGACTGGGTTTGTTGCATGTAATGAAATTAGAGAAAAAACAACAGCCCCAATCTTATTTTTGACTGCAAAAACTCAAGATTCTGATAAAGTTATTGGATTTTCAGCAGGAGGAGATGACTATTTGTCAAAGCCTTTTTCATATTCTGAATTAATTTCAAGAGTTAAGTCACTACTTAGACGTTATTATATATATCAGGGAAAGGAAAAGGAAAGAGAGCCAAACATATTACATACAAAAGAATTATATGTCAATTTAGATACTCAAGATGTTACATTGAATGGAGAACCTGTATTTTTAACAACCATAGAATATAGTATTTTAGTACTTATGTTAAAAAATAGAAAGAAGGTTTTTTCATCTGAAAATCTATATGAGACTATTTGGGATGAACAATATTTTTATACAGCAAATAATACCATAATGGTTCATATTAGAAATTTAAGAAAAAAATTAGAAAAAGACCAAAAAAATCCACAATACATAAAAACTGCATGGGGGAAGGGGTATTATATTGATTAGCAAAATTAAGCCATCAAAGTTGGGTGTTATACTATTGATATATGTAGTAATCTCAGCTGCAGTGGCTTTTATTTTAAATATACCACTTTACTATACTGTTGAATCTATAGTAAAAGACGTGTCAGAAGGAAAGGTATATTTTAAAAGAGAAGTAGACCAACTTATGGATGATTTTCAACTTTATGTTACTGAGAATAATGTAAGTTCAAATGATGGAGATAATATAGCAAAATGGAATGGTGATAACTGGTTTGTTTCTATGAAGATATACAAAGGAAATAAGGTTTTTTATGATACATTATACTATCCTAATGAAGTACCAGATAAAAGTGAGGAAAATGAATTTTATAGTAGTTCTATGGCTAGAAATTATGAAATACAATTTTCTAATGTTAAAGCTGATATAGTTGTAATAGCATTATTTAGATTCAGATTTCAAAATTTTATAGATGCAATCTCTATTACATTTATGGCACTTACATTTATTATAACATTCCTGCTATTATTAAGTAGAAAGATAAAATACCTAAGGAAAATAGAGATGGGTATAAAGATAGTGGAGAGTGGTAGTTTAAAGTATAGAATTCCAGTCAAAGGGAATGACGAATTATCATCACTTGCATCTAGTATTAATGAGATGAGTCAAACATTAGAGCATCAACTTATAAAAGAAAGAGAAATGAAGAATAAAAATAAAGATATAGTAACTTCAATATCACATGATGTCAGGACTCCATTAACATCAGTAATATGTTACTTAGATTTAATTAAAGACCATAAATATAATAGTCCTGAGCAACTAGAACAGTATATAAAAAATGTAAGGTCTAAAGCATATCAAATAAAAGATTTAACTGATGACCTTTTTACCCATTTTGTCAATTCTGGAGAGGAAGTTTCCAAAGAATATGAAAAGATAAATGCAAATGAATTTATTTTTCAATTGCTTTTAGATAGTTCATATACATTGGAGGAAAAAGGCTTTCATATAACCATAGAGAATGAACTTTATAATCAGTATCATATTTATGTAGATGTAACACAATTTAGGAGAATATTTGATAACTTATGTTCTAATATAATAAAATACGCTAGAAAAGATAAACCAGTAGTATTTTTAATTAAAGTTGAAGATTCTAAATTATTAATTATACAAAAAAATAGAGTGAGTAATTTTTCAAAAAATGTAGAAAGTTTTGGAATAGGTATAAAAAATTGCGAGAAAGTAGTTGCACATCATAATGGGAGTATAAATGTAAACTCAGATGATGAAGAGTTTTCTATTGAAATATCTATCCCAGTAAAGAAATTATAAAAATTTAAATTTTATATTGTACAGTTAATAATTGTGTATCTATGAGCAAGTAACAAGTTAACTTACAAGACCATATAATATTATTATCTTAAAAAAAGGGGACATAATAATATGGTTTTGACAGGAGCACATTATATTTACATTGTATTTATGGTAATTATATTAATTACTATGATTATGAAAAAGGATACAATAGTACCATGTATATTGGGTGTTTTTTTCATGGGATTATTCTTTGAGAAAAATATATTTGGGGCTATAACAGCAGTATTCAACTCATTTATTATATCTTTAAATGAGTTGGGACCAATTATTTTAATTATAGCTATTATGGTTGCTTTATCTAAAGCATTAGAAGCCAATAATGCTATACAGTATATGGTAAGGCCATTTTCAAAAGTTATAAAAAATTCTAATACTGCATTTTTTGTAACTGGATTTGTCATGTTAATTCTTTCATGGTTTTTCTGGCCAACTCCAGCTGTTGCTTTAGTTGGGGCTGTTTTTTTACCTGTTGCTATGAGAGCTGGATTACCAGCAATTGGTGTTGCAGTGGCATTAAATTTATTTGGTCATGGTCTTGCTTTATCTACAGACTTTGTCATTCAAGGGGCTCCAAGTATAACAGCTGGTGCAGCAGGAGTTGCAGTATCATATGTTATAAATGACGGTATGATTCTATTCTGGGTAATGGGAATTGTAACGATATCTATGGCATTTTATACATTGAAAAGAGACATTAATAAGGGAATGTTTAGAGAAGAACTCAAAGATTTTGAAAGTGAAGAAGTGGAAGAGTTTAATGGAAAATCTAAAATAGCAACTATTTTAGTAGCTTTAGGATTTCTTGCTGATATAATTGCAATGTATGCATTTGACCTAAAAGGAGGAGATGCTTCAGCACTTTTAGGTGGTACAGCAGTGTTTTTAATAATCATTATAAATACCATAAATTTTGGAAAAGATAGTCTTGAAAATGTCTGTGAGAATATAATTGATGGTTTTGTATTTGGTATAAAAATATTTGGAGCAATTATACCAATAGCAGCATTCTTCTATATGGGTGAAGTTGCACCTTTAACAGGCGTATTTGGAAAAGTATTAGCACCAGGCTCACAGGGCTTATTATCAGATATAGGCATAGCTCTTTCTCAAACAATACCGCTTAATAAGTTTGCTGTATCAGGTATAGAAACTATAGTAGGAGCAATAACTGGACTTGATGGTTCTGGTTTTTCTGGAATTTCATTAGTAGGCTCACTTGCTTCTGTGTTTGGAACAGCTATCAATGCAAGTGTTGGTGCATTAGCTGCATTAGGACAAATCAGTGGTATTTGGGTAGGGGGAGGCTGTTTAGTTCCTTGGGGACTTATCTCAGCAGCAGCAATTTGTGGAGTCAGCCCAATAGAGTTAGCAAAACGAAATTTTGTCCCAGTTATAACTGGGTTGATTGTAACAACTATAGTAGCGATGTTTATTATTTAGTTGAGTAAATAAGCATTAATTATATGCAAGTTTAAATAAACCTTGATTATATACAAATAAAAAATAGAGGTATAGCTGTAATTTATAGTAATGATTTTACTAACATTAAGCTATACATCTATTTTTTATTGATATTCTTCTATTAAATGATTTATATAGAAGATATTTTTATATTGTACTTTATAATGCTTAATAGACTATGTCAATTTGTAGATTTTAGATACAATTTAAAGTATTAATATTAATACTTTAAAAGTTCAAACTCATATCCTAGCTTTCTTGAATCTGATATAATATTATTTAAAATTTCTGTACTAGTTTTGGAAACTGCATGTAATAGCAAAATAGAGCCATCATGTAAATTATCCATTATTTTCTTATTTGCTTCTTCATGTGATGGTTGTTTTTCAGTATCCCAATCCCTGTATGCAAAACTCCAAAACACAGTCTTATATCCTAAGTTTTTAGTCATTGCTAAACTTTTCTCTGAGTACTTGCCCATAGGAGGTCTGAAAAATTTAACCATATCTTTTCCAGTTGCATCCTTATAGAGTTTTTCAACATCAGAGAATTCACCATTAAAGCTTTTTAAATTACTTGTTTTTGTTGGCATAGATGGATGAGATTTACTGTGATTTCCAACTATATGTCCTTCAGACACCATTCTTTTAACTAAGTCTTTATTTTCCTTTATGTATGGAGATGTAACAAAAAAAACTGCTTTAACCTGATTTTGTTTTAAAATATCTAGTATCTTTGATGTATATCCATTTTCATAGCCCTCATCAAATGTAAGGTATAAAGTTTTCTGGCTATCTTTTTTAGGTCCATTATATATGGCATCATAGTCAGAAAATTTAAAATCAATGTCAGTATTTACCTCTGGGGTCTTATGTTTAGTGTTTGGTATGTAAAACCAATCAAGAGTGGTGTTATCTAAAGAGGATACATCTAGTTTGTCACTATCATTATTAATAGTATCTTGTTTTGATGGTTTATCTGTTCCATCTGAAACGACAACATTGGAAGTATCCTTATCGCTATCTAATTCTTTATTATCTTCTTGTGACTGTGTTTCTTTATTTTGGTTTGTATTTTGTTTGCTCTGTGAATTTGAACATCCAACAATAAAAAAAACAGATAGACAAATTAATGCTAAAAAATATAATATCTTTCTAAACATTTTGAAGCTCCTTTCTAAATTAATAACAATTGTACATAGTATCATTATAATTGTAAATTCTTACTAATAATAGTTACATCTTTGAAAATAAAGTCATAATAGTATTACAAATAGATGAATAATCGATAAATTTAAGAAAAAATGAAAAAAGTAGTTGACCATACTAGAATAAGATGTTATTATAATAAATGTGCTCAACAAGAAGTAAAAAAATAACAAGCACAAAGAAGCAAATTAAATGAAATGAACTTTGAAAATTAAACAGTAGGTTAATTTATAAAACAAGAAACAAACCATAAAGCCAGATATTTTGATAACAATAGTATCTGAGCCTGATAAACTTTTATTTGAGAGTTTGAT
>NZ_JAGWCW010000008.1:0-157227 GCF_020657835.1 Clostridioides sp. ZZV14-6387 | reverse complement strand
TAAATTTATGGAGTCTATCTTTTATTTATTAAAATTAATAAAAATATAGAAAAGTTTAATTAATAATTTAATTTATATAGAAAAATACTATATACACTTTTGATGATATAGTTATTATCTATTTTACAGATAAATACAAAAGAACTTATAATATAATTGTATATGTAAAAATTTGTATAAAATTTAGGAAAGAATTGGATGGAGGAATAAAAATGAAAGTAGCATATATCTTCAATAGTACTAATGTACATAAAATTTTAGACAAAATGATAATACCACAGTTAGAACAAGGAACTCATGGAGTAGATGTTCTAGGGATGTTTTTCTTTATGGATAATACATTATTCTTATCTAAAGGGAATCCAATAGGAGAAAAACTAAGTGAATTACATAAAAAAACGGATATGATAATAATGGCTTGTGACCAATGTGCTATAGAGAGAGGGATAGAGAATAACTTGGTTGATGGGGCTACGATTGGATGCTTTCCAAACTTATATGCTTGTTTAGGTAGTGCAGGTATAGACCAAGTCATAACATTATAAAACAGTGCGGTATACAATCCATGGGAAAACTTATTTTCTGTGGATTATTTTAAGTCAAGGATAAATTGTTTGAGTAGGGGATGAACAAATGTCTAAAGTTTTAGTTGAATTTATAAATACTTGACCATCTTGTGATGAGCATGGAGTGTTTATAAAAAAAATGTCAGAAAAGTATACTGATAAATTGGAAGTGAAACTGTATCAGGCAGGTAAAGATTTTTCATATGTAAAAAAATATGGAATTATAACAAAAGGAACTTTAATAATAAATCAGAAAAAAAAATATGACAGATTAAATAAAGATACAATTGAAAAGGCGATAGTAGAAGCTATAAATAATAGTTAAAAGTTTAAAATTAGGAGTATCAAAAATGAATATATTAGAAATTGTTTTAAATGGAATTAAAGAGACTATAGTAGCTTCTATAGTTACATTGAATGGAGCATCAGGATGGCTTATGATAAGTTTTATATTAGCAGGTGTACTTCACAATGTTTTAACTCCAAAAAGGTTTCAAAAACAACTTGGAAATAAGAAATTTTCTTCTTTGATTAAAAGCACTATCTCAGGAATGTTTTTACCAATATGTAGCTGTGGAGTAATCCCACTTGGTATAAGTATGTATTATTCCGGAGCATACCTAGGACCAGTGCTTGCTTTTATGACATCAACTCCAATAATAAATCCAATAGCTGTAGTTCTTTGTCTAGGTCTTTTGGGGCCTAAAGTTACAATTATTTATCTAATAGCTGGTTTTTTAGTGCCATTTTTAGTAGGATTTTTAGGAAATTGTTTTGGAAAAGAAGAATTATCTTTGCATAATGATTCAGATGAAGATGTAATAGAATTAGAAGAAGAAAAGAGAAGTTTTATAGAAAATCTGATTGATGGTCTTAAATGGTCTTTTGGAGAGTTAGCTCTTACTATTAGTAAATATGTAGTAATGGGAATGCTTTTTGCAGGTTTTATAACAACAATTTTTCCAAATAGCATAATTCAAAAATATCTAGGTAATCCAGGATTGATATCTCTTGGAAGTATAGCAATACTTGCATGTGTCATGTATGTGTGTGCAGTAGGACATATTCCATTTATAGCTGCCCTTGTTGCAAGTGGAGCTTCTCCTGGGATAGCGATAACGTTTTTAATAGCTGGAGCAGCTACAAACTTACCAGAACTTATAAGTATGTTTAAACTTATTGGGAAAAGAACTGTTATTATATATTCAGTAACTTTGACACTATCCTCAATAATAATTGGATACATAACAAATTTACTTTTAGTAAATGACAATTCAGTAAATTTAGATACAACAAATTCTTCAATACAGTTGGCAAATAAACTAATGTTAAATATACCAGATAGTTTTGAATATGTGTGTACGATTGTAATTATTTTATTTGCATTTAAATCAATAATACCAAAAATGAAAGAGGTCATAGGAAATCATGCTTAAAAAGATAGTTATAATATCCTGTATAGTAGTAGCATTAATAGTTTTATCAAAGATAGTGGATGATAACCTTGAAGAAGATGCCTCTATTCCAAATGTGAATAAAGAAACATTGGAATATTTTAGAAAAAATCATAAAGAAAATATAATAACTTGTGCTGAAGAAGATTTAAATAATGATGGGAAAAAAGATTTAGTAGTTATATATAAAAAAGGTAATAATTCAAATGAAATGGTAGTGGTAGTTTCTGACAAAAACAGTCATTACATAACAAAACCAATACCAGCACCTATAGAGAATCAAACTATAAATTTTAAAAATATTGATGATGAACCACCAATAGAAGTAATTGTGTCCGGTTCTAAGAATGGTAATGTAGGGTATGCAATTTATAGGGTAGAAGGCAACAAGTTTGTTGATTTATTTGGAGAAGATATGGACAAATGTTGCTAAAAATAAAAATAATACACAAAGGTGGGAAATTTAGATGAGAGTATCTAAGAAGATTCAAGCATTAATCTTAGTTAGTGTAATGGGGGCATCTATACTAACAGGCTGTAGTAGTAAACCAAAAGAGAAAGAAGAAGCAAAAGCTGGGAAGGATGATTATACAATAACAGTAGGGTATTATAACTGTGACCATATGACTGCTGGACCAGTAGCAGAAGCAGCTGGAATATATAAAGATTTAGGTCTTAATGTAAAAACTGTTGGAAATGGTAAAGTTCCTGAAGCTATGGCAGCAGGGAAAATGGATGCAGGTTATATAGGAACAAAAGGTCTTGTGGGGGCTATACCTAAAGGTTCACCAATAACAATAGCAGCTAATAATCATACTGGTGGTTCTGAATATTTAATAGTTTCAAAAGATATAAAAGAACCTAAAGATTTACTAGGTAAAAAAATTGCAACAGATATGAGTGATTTCTTATGGACAAGTGATTATGGACCAGAAACAGGTCTACCAACTGACCCATCAAAATATGAAATTGTAAATATGGATTCAGATAAAGATAAATACCTAGCTCTTAAGACTGGAAAAATACAAGCATTTACATCTTGTGACCCTTGGGGTTCTGTAGCTGAAAATGATGGTGCAGGAAAAATAATAGCATCTACTCAATATAAAGAAAAAGCTAATGGTAAAGAATATAACTGTTGTTCATTCTCATTAAACAAAAACTTTATAAAAGAACATCCAGATTTAGCAAAAAAATTGGTTCTAGCCCATACAAAAGCAATAGAATACATATATACAAATCCAGCTGAAGCTGCTAAGATATTTGCAAAATATTATAATGTAGAAGAAGAAGTTGCACTTAGAACTATTTATAAAAAGACAGTTGGAGAAGGTAGAACACTTACTTGGAAAGTTACAGGAGAAGAATATAAAAACAATTTACAAATGTATAAAGATTTAAAAGCACTAGATGATATACCTAAATATGAAGATACAATTGATACAAGTTTATTGGATTCTTGTGGAGCAGATGATTTTGATAAATTTATAAAAGAAAAAGTTAATCCAGAGTTTCCTGAAGGTATGAGTTATGAAGATTGGAAAGCAAAGGTATTATAAATAAATGGAGAATATAAAAAATATAATAATACTTTTTATTATTGTTTTGGGAAGTATATTTATAATATTTTTTAATTTTGAAGATAAAGAAGAAATAGAAGGAAAACTAAGAATAGGGGTATCTGATGATACCTCTGGTTTTGTAATAAATTATATGGTAAATAGAGACTACTTTGAAAATATAAAAGTAAGTGATGTAATGGATACTTTTACAATTAATGATTGTTGAGCAAGTACAATGCAATGGGCTCTGAGTTCAGAGGAAATAGATATAGCAATTATATGTAAAGATGCCGCAAAACAGTATGTAAATGCAACTAGTGGATTTGAAATTGTTGGCACAGTAGTTCAAAATTCAGATGTATTCTTATTAAGTAATAGCAATCCTAAAAAAATTGGAATCATTCAAAACAGAAATTATCAGTCAGAATTAGTGAAGAAATATTATGAAAATGTAGAAATATCTCCTTTATTAGGGACTGCATTAGCATATGGATTAGAAAGCAATCTAGTAGATGGTGTTGTAATAGACTGTATAAAATCAATCGGATTAGAAGGTACAAGAAAATCTACAACTGAATTGGGAGATTATGATACTTATGTTTTAGTTGTAAGCAAAAAATTTAAAAAAAGTAAAGCATATAGTGATTTTATAAAACTTTACAATAAAAGTGTTGATGCTTTAAATAATGAATCTACATTTAAGAATACACTGAAAGAGTACAAGAATATAAGAAATATAGATATGGAGGAAATAAGAAATTGGAAATTAAAGTTTCTAAAGATAAAAGAGATAGATTAACTAAGAAAAAATCTGATAGTAGTATGGATATTCTATACAAGATAATACTCTTAGTCATTATATTTTCAGTTTGGCATTTTGCAGCAAAAGATATAGGAAGCTCTTTATTACTTCCAATGCCAGTAGATGTAATAAAAGGTTTCTTTTATTGTGTAACAGATGTAGAGACAGTTACTAATCTTTTTATAACATTACAGAGAGTACTCAAAGGGTTTATGTATGCGCTATTATTTGGGCTTCCAATAGGGTTTATCATGGGATTTTCTAAAACTTTTGAAAAAGTTTTATCTCCAGTCGTAGATTCTGTAAGACAGGTTCCTATAATGGCATGGGTGCCTCTTACTATAGTATGGTTTGGTATAGGAGATGGTCCAACAATATTTTTAATAGCTTTTTCAGGAGTTTTTCCTATAATCTTAAATACTATTCAAGGTGTAAGAGCAATATCAAAAGATTATTATAATGCAGCTAGAAGTATGGGGGCATCGCCATTTGTAATATTTACAAATGTAATAGTGCCAGCGTCTCTTCCTGATATACTAACTGGTTCAAGAATAGCTATAAGTACAGGATGGATGTCTGTTATCTGAGCGGAGTTTATAGCTACGAGTGCCGGTCTCGGTTACTCAATGGTACAAGCTCAAACATTAATGCATACAGATGTATTAATTGGGCTTATGATATTTGCAGCTTTAATAGGATTTATAATAGATAGAGTATTAAAGTTTATAAATAAAATCCTTTGTAGATGGAGGTTTGCAGATTAATGAAGTTAAGTGTAAGAGATATAAATAAAACATTTGTAAATAATAAAGTACATACAAAGGTTTTAGAAGATATAAGTATGGATATAGAAAATGGTCAATTTGTTTGTCTTTTAGGGCCATCAGGGTGTGGAAAAACGACTCTACTTACTATAATAGGTGGATTTCAAAAATCAGAAAGTGGAGATGTTTTTATAAATGATAAAAAAGTTAAAAAACCAGGTATAGATAGAGCTTTCATATTTCAAAATTATGCTTTATTTCCTTGGAAAACTATAAGAGGAAATGTTCTATTTCCTATGAAACAACAGAAAATACCAAAGGAAAAAAGAGAAGAAATGTTAGAAGAACTTTTAGTTATGTCAGATTTAAAAGGGAAAGAAAAATTGTTTCCTCATCAATTATCTGGAGGGATGAAACAAAGGGTTGCTATGATAAGAGCCTTAGCATGCAATCCAGAAGTATTATTAATGGATGAACCATTGGGAGCAGTTGACTTTCAAATGAGACAAAACTTACAAGAAGAGCTAGAAAGAATATGGACAAAAAAGAAAATAACTGCATTAATGGTAACTCATGATGTTGACGAAGCTGTATATATGAGTGATAGAGTTATTGTAATGTCAAGAGATAAAGGAAGAGTTATTGACGATATAAACATAGATATTCCAAGACCTAGAGTTAGAGGAAGTAAAAAATATGAAGAATATAAGAATAGATTAACTGATACTTTATCGAAGTGTTATGAAGTTTAAAGAGGAGTAGATATGAGTCAAATAGAAAAATACAATAGTTTGGATAACGTACAACAAAAAATAAGACTATCTATTATGGATGTAATAATAGATAAAGGTTCTAGTGTTACACTTCAGGAAGTGATTGAATATATAAGTAAAAATTTGAAGTTAGAAAAGGAATATATAGAAAATACATTACAATATTTTATTGATAAAAATATAATGGTTGTTGATGAAGATAGTATAAATTTTATATATCCTGTATCAGCATTACCAACTAATCATAAAGTAACTTTGAGCGATGGGCGAAGTTTTAGTGCAATGTGTGCTATAGATGCTATAGGAACTTCTTGCACATTTAATCAAGATGTAAGAATAAATTCTATGTGTAGTGTTACAGGGAAAGAAATAGAAATCTTTATAAAAAACGAAAAAATTGAATACGTCAATAACCCACATTTAAGAGTGCTTCATATAAATCTTGATAAATATTCAAACTGGGCAGCAAGTTGCTGAAATATAATGAATTTCTTCTGGACGAAGAATGATTTTGATGCTTGGATAAAAGAATCTGGTTTATCAGATGACGATGATGTATATTGTTTAGATATTAATGAAGCAATAGTAGAATCATATAAAATATTTAAATTGAAACAAAAAGTATTATTCTAGATATACATATATGAAAAACTAAAACAACCTTTAGCTAAAAATATTAGATAATATTTAATCTATATACTTTTATTATCAAGTATATAGATTAAATAGAATTTAAAGCTAAAGATGTATTTTTAGTTTTTTATATGTTTAAATAGCTCTATTAAGTATATATTTATTTATAACCTTTGCAACTCCATTTTCGTTATTGGTATCTGTAACATAATCAGCAATTTCTTTTATACTATCACGTGCATTTCCCATAGCTACACCAAGACCTGCATACTTTATCATATGTTGGTCATTTTCTTCATCACCAACAGCAATAGCTTCTTCTATAGGAATATCTAAATTAGTACACAATGTCTTAAGTGCAGTTCCTTTATTAGTAGTTTTACCTAAAAACTCTAGATAAAAAGGAGCAGACCTTACTATAGTATATTTATTGAATAAATTTTTAGGTAGCTGTTGTATAATTTCTTCTAATCTTTCTGGTTCATCAACTATCATAATTTTACAGATTTTAATAGATTCATCAATTTTATCTTTTTGTATATATTTAACATCTATATCATTTAATTTAGCTTCATGAAGAGTATACTTACCAGGAATTTCGTTTGGTGTAATTAAATTGGTCATTGTATTTATGTGTATTTTGGTATTATATTTTTTACAAACGTTATTATATATAAAATCAAAGTCATCTAAAGTCATTTCCACATCATGTATAATTTCTTCACTCTTGACTTCTTGAATAACGGCTCCATTAAAACATATAACATAATCACCTTCATCTGTTAAGTTTAATTGATTTAGAAGTGCTTTTACACCAGGAAGAGGTCTGCCTGTTGTTATAACAACTTTGGCACCAGCCTTTTTTGCTTCTTGAATAGAATCAAAGACCTCAGGAGTAATCCTTTTTTGTGTGTTTAATATTGTTCCATCAATATCTAATGCGATTAATTTGTACATATCAACCTCCAGTAAATTATATACTCAATTTTCCTGTGAAAACGTTGACACAACTAGTGTTGAACAAAATTTCAGTGGAAAATATGATTAGTTTTGTATACTATTATACCAAGAGATAAGCAATTTAGAAAGTTTAATAATATTAATTTTTTGATAAAAATATTATCTATATAATATGTATATTTAAAAAGTAGATTTTTAATTGTTTTGTAAGTATCAATTATAAAAATGCTATCGTTTGCATTATTATATAAATAGAAGTATTTGTTATAAAAGCTACGGTTTTTATATGAATGTTTTTCTAATAATATACATGGTAGTTGATTTTATATCACAAAATATTGTAATTATATCAATCATATGTTATTATTCAACATGATTACAATGTAAAGAATATTTAATATATATAATAATTTATAAATTAGACTTAGGCAGTATATAAAACTATGTATATCGAAGATATAAAAGTATGATATAAAGATATAAAATAAAGTTGCAAAGGAGCGTTTTAAATGAAGTTTTCACAATTTAAGTATGAAAGACCCAATTATGATAGTATAAAAAAAGAATTTTTGGAGTGTGTAGAAGATATAAAAAAATCCTGTACCTATGAAGAACAACAAGAAAATATACATAAGATTAATTTATTGAGAAATAAAATAGAAACGTTGTCAAATATAGCATCAATAAGATACAGTATAGATACACTTAATAAATTCTATCAAGAGGAAAAAAATTACTGGGATGAATATTTGCCTTTGTATGAAGAGTTAAATTCTTATTTTTATGATGTTGTAATAAATTCAAAGTTTAAATGTGATTTAATAAAAAAATTTGGAAAACAATTTTTCATAATAATAGACTATTCTCTGAAAAGTTTTTCTAAAGATATAATAAGTGAATTGCAAGAAGAAAATAAATTGTGTTCAGAGTATACTAAACTTTTAGCATCAGCACAAATAATGTTCGATGGAGAAGAAAGAAATTTATCTAGTATGGGA
Source organism: Clostridioides sp. ZZV14-6387 (assembly GCF_020657835.1). Lineage (NCBI taxonomy): Bacteria > Bacillati > Bacillota > Clostridia > Peptostreptococcales > Peptostreptococcaceae > Clostridioides > Clostridioides sp. ZZV14-6387. Next base: position 148,715 of record NZ_JAGWCW010000008.1, on the reverse strand, counting down.
AAGTTTATGTACTCTAATTGTAGGAAGACAAGAGAATTGGCCAACAAAGCATATTATAATTTTTTTGAAGAAAACGAATCAAAATTTGATGACATATTTGATAAATTAGTTAAACTTAGAGATAAGATATCTAAAAAATTAGGCTTTGAAGATTTTGTAGAGCTTGGATATATCAGAATGATGAGAAGTGACTATAGAGAAGATATGGTAGAAAATATTAGAAAGCAAGTATTAAAATATGTTGTTCCAATGGCCAATGAGCTTTATAAAAAACAAGCTAAAAGACTTGGTCTAGAAAACTTAAGTTACATAGATGAAGACGTGGAATTTTTAACAGGAAATGCAAGATTAAAAGGTGATTCAAAGTACATAATTCAGAATGGGCAAAGGATGTATAGTGAACTTTCAAAAGAAACAGAGGAATTTTTTAATTTTATGCTAGAAAATGAACTTATGGATTTAGAAACAAAGAAAGGAAAAGGAGCAGGAGGTTATTGTACCTACATACCAGACTACAAGTCACCATTCATTTTTTCTAACTTCAACCAAACTTATGATGACATAGATGTATTAACACATGAAGCAGGACATGCGTTCCAGTTATACATGTCTAGATGGATTGATATGCCAGAGATTAATTTTCCAACACTTGACAGTTGTGAAATTCATTCAATGAGTATGGAATTTATAACATGGCCATGGATGAATCTGTTTTTTAAAGAAGATACAGATAAATATAAATTTACTCACTTGTCAACAGCCGTCAAATTTATACCTTATGGAATAATTGTTGATGAATTTCAGCATTATGTTTATAAAAATCCTAATGAGGATAAAGCAAAAAGAAAAGAAAAATGGAGATATTTAGAGAAAAAATACTTACCTCATAGGAACTATGACAATAATTCTTTTTTAGATAGAGGGTGTTGGTGGTTTAAGCAAGGTCATATATTTAAAAATCCATTTTATTATATAGACTATGTACTAGCTCAACTTTGTGCATTACAATTTTGGAAAAAAATGATTCAAGATAGAGATGCAGGATGGCAAGATTATATAAATATTTGTAGAGTTGGAGGAACAAAATCATTTTTAGATATTGTAAGTGTGGGAAATCTACATTCACCATTTGATAATGACTGTGTTAAGTCTATCATAGGAGAGGTTAAATCTTGGTTTGATGAAGTAAATGATAGCAAATTATAAAAAATTATGAGAATTTTACCATATAAAAAAGAAAAATTAAAGAATATGTAAAAATCAAAGGGATGATACACAAATAGTTATATTTTTAATCAGTTTGAGAAAGTAAACCAAAAAAGGTTTGTACTTAAAAAAAAAAGAAAATACAGGAAATATGCAATATCAACACTTGGAAAAAAAAGTAAAAATGTATACAAAATACATATAAAAAAACTATTGCAAATTTTATAGAATGTTTATATACTTAAGTCAACAGAGATAGAAAAAAGCTATTTGTAGAAAACAAAGGATAAATTGCTTAATTTTCAATTTTCTGACAACTTAATAATCCGGATGAAGAGTATGGGAGACTGCTTTATAAAAAGCGACCGAAGGGACAAATTTAATCCTATTTACCCAAAAGATTAGATGAAATTCTCAGGTAAAAATGACTGTACTTGGACGGGGCTCTGAAAATGATTTTAACAGGGAAGACAAATTGGGAGATTTGTTTTTCCTGTTTTTTATTTATCAAGTAATAAATAAAAGATTGAAAGAGAGTAAAAAAATGATAATAATTACAAATAATCCAAAAGTAAGAGAAGAAGTTCAAGAAAGAGAAGTTTTGTTTAAAGACACAACTTATATTGGTATCTTAGAAGCAAGTAGAGATTTGATACATGAAGGATATGAACTTTTATCTCATCCACTCTATGGGAGTGTAAAACCAAATGAAACACCTTATAGAACTATTATACTAAAGAGAGGAAATCGTTTGGATATAAACTCTTTAACCTTAATTGAAGAAGCAATCATCACTGCAAGTAAATTTCAGAATAATAAAAAGACTCCAAAATGGACAGAAAGTGTTCAAGACGACTTTAGAGTAATTGATTATGATATATTTTATAATACAATACAAAGAATGCAGTATGAATAAAAAAAATTGTTAAAAAGTTATTAAAGCAGCCTAAATATTAAATCTAATTTAATATTAAATAAAATGAGAAATCTAATTGGGGAGGATAAGTCAAAATGGAAAATGTATATGACTTAGTAATAATTGGTTCAGGACCAGCAGGGCTTGCAGCAGGGCTTTATGGGGCAAGAGCAAAGTTGAATACTCTAATCCTAGAAAAAGACAAAACTGGTGGGCAAATTGTAATAACACATGAAATTGCAAATTATCCAGGGTCAGTTCCAAATGCAACAGGACCAAGTTTAATAGCTAGAATGGTTGAACAATGCAAAGAGTTTGGAGCAGAAATTCTAAGAGATAACATTGTGGATACTGAGCTAGATGGAGATATAAAAGTTTTAAAAGGTCAAAAAGCAGAGTATAGAGCTAAAGCAGTAATAATAGGAACAGGAGCAACTCCAAGAAAAATTGGTTGCCCAGGGGAAAAAGAACTTACTGGTAAAGGTGTTTCATATTGTGCAACTTGCGATGCAGATTTCTTTGAAGACTTTGAAGTGTTTGTTGTAGGTGGAGGAGATAGTGCATTAGAAGAAGCAATGTATTTAACTAAATTTGCTAGAAAAGTAACAATTGTACATAGAAGACAAGGATTTAGATGTGCTAAGAGTGTTGAAGAAAAAGCAAAAGCTAATCCAAAGATAGAATTCTTATTAGATACAGTAATAGAAGAAATCAAAGGTGATGGAATATTAGAGTCAGTAGTATTTAAAAACAAGATTACTGGAGAAACTCATGAATATTTTGCAGATGAAGAAGATGGAACAATGGGAGTATTTGTTTTCGTTGGATTAGATGCTCAAACTGATTTATTCAAAGGTAAAGTTGATATGGACGAAAAAGGTTACATAATAACTGATGAAGATATGAAAACTAACATACCAGGTGTATTTGCAGCAGGAGATTGTAGATCTAAAACTCTAAGACAGGTTGTAACTGCAACTAATGATGGAGCAATTGCATCTATAGTAGCTGAGAAATACATTGATGAAAAGTTTGGAAACTAAAAGTCTGTAAATTCAATTTAATAAATAATATTTAAAATAAAATAAAAATTTCAAGGGGGAAAAATAAAATGTTAGATTTAGATAAGGCTACATTTGAAGAAGAAGTTTTAAACGCAGAAGGTTTTGTATTTGTTGATTTCTGGAGTGAAGGTTGTGAGCCTTGTAAAGCTTTAATGCCAGATGTTCATAAATTAGCTGAGACTTATGGGGACAAAATAAAATTCTGTAAGATGGATACAACAAAAGCTAGAAGATTAGCTATAAAACAAAAAGTATTAGGTCTTCCAACTATGGCTATATACAAAGATGGGGAAAAAGTAGACGAAGTTACTAAAGATGATGCTACAGTTCCTAATATAGAAGACATGATTAAAAAATATCTTTAAGATATTGGCGAAATATTAACAATAAAGTAAAAATATGTTTTAGTCTGAAGATAATAAGATAAAAGAGGTTTTTATATTCAAGTTTGTTAAAAAAATAATTTTAAATAAAATAATTTTTTTACAGTAAATATTTTTTAATAATATAACAAATATTTAAGACATAAAAATACTATATTATAAAATTATCTTTAATAAAAGTTATAAAATGATATAATTTTGAGAAAAACTCAAATGCATATACACAAATTAAATAACAGGAGGTGCAAGTATGCGTCTTGAATTAGGGAAAATCTTTATAAAAGATATTCAATTTGGTGATGTAACAGAAGTAAAAGATGGAGTATTATTCATCAATAAGCAAGAGATGCTACAAGAGATTGGTGGAGATGAGCATATAAAATCTATAGATATAGAATTAGCTCGTCCAGGTGAAAGCGTAAGAATAACACCTGTAAAAGATGTTATCGAGCCAAGAGTAAAAGTTGAAGGTAATGGGGGAATATTCCCAGGTATAATGTCTAAAGTTGACACTGTAGGAGAAGGAAAAACTCATGCTTTAAAAGGTGTAGCTGTTGTAACTACTGGAAAAATAGTAGGTTTCCAAGAAGGTATAGTAGACATGACTGGAGAAGGAGCTAAATACACTCCATTTTCTAAATTAAATAATGTTGTAGTAATAGCTGAACCTATTGATGGTTTAAAACAATATGCTCATGAAAAAGCTGTTAGAATGATAGGATTTAAAGCAGCAATGTATTTAGGAGAAGCAGCAAGAAATCTTACTCCAGATGAAGTTTCAGTATATGAAACTAAGCCTCTTCTTGAGTCAATAAAAGAATATCCAGAACTTCCAAAAGTAGGATATGTTTACATGCTTCAAACTCAAGGATTATTACATGATACTTATGTATATGGAGTGGATGCAAAACAAATAGTACCAACTTTATTATATCCAACAGAATTAATGGACGGAGCAATTGTAAGTGGTAACTGTGTTTCTGCGTGTGACAAAAACCCAAGTTATGTTCATATAAACAATGGAGTTGTTGAAGACTTATATGCAAGACATGGTAAAGATATAAACTTTGTAGGTGTAATTATAACTAATGAAAATGTTTACCTAGCAGACAAAGAAAGATCTTCAAACTGGACTTCTAAATTATGTAAATACCTAGGATTAGATGCAGTTATAGTTTCACAAGAAGGTTTTGGAAATCCAGATACTGACCTTATAATGAACTGTAAGAAGATAGAAATGCAAGGTGTAAAAACTGTTATAGTTACAGATGAATATGCTGGACGTGATGGAGGTTCTCAATCACTTGCAGATGCAGATGTAAGAGCTGATGCTGTTGTAACAGGTGGAAATGCTAACCAAGTTGTAGTACTTCCTAAATTAGATAAAGTAATTGGTCATTTAGAAGTAGTAGATGTAATAGCTGGTGGTTCTGATGGAAGCTTAAAGGCTGATGGAACTATTGAAGTTGAAATACAAGCTATAACAGGTGCAACTAATGAAACAGGATTTGGTCATTTAACTGCTAAAGGATATTAAGAAGTATTTTATTAAACGATTGAGTAATGTTAATTAAACATATTATAGATAAATTATAATAAATGTTATAGATATAAAAAAATATATTAGAAATATAATAAGGAGGATTATTATGAGTTTACTTAGTAATAAAAAGGTTCTTATAATAGGTGACCGTGATGGTATACCAGGACCTGCGATAGAAGAATGTGTAAAAACAGTAGAAGGAGCAGAGGTTGTTTTCTCATCTACAGAATGCTTTGTCTGAACTGCTGCTGGGGCTATGGACTTAGAAAATCAAAACAGAGTTAAAGAAGCTGCTGATAAATTCGGAGCTGAAAATGTTGTGATTTTACTAGGTGCTGCTGAAGCCGAAGCTGCAGGTCTTGCAGCCGAAACAGTAACTGCTGGGGATCCAACTTTCGCTGGACCACTTGCTGGAGTTGCTTTAGGATTAAGTGTTTACCATGTTGTAGAAGAACCAATGAAAGCTTTATTTGATGAAACTGTATATGAAGATCAAATAAGTATGATGGAAATGGTTTTAGAAGTTGAAGAAATAGAAGAAGAAATGTCTGGTATAAGAGAAGAATTTTGTAAATTTTAATGCCTAAAAGCAAAAGGGGTGAAACTAAGAGATGGGAAAACTAAAAGCGGTACATTATATTAATCAGTTCTTTGCTGGTATAGGTGGAGAAGAAAAAGCTGATACTAAGCCACATGTGGCAGAAACTTTACCTCCAATAAGTTTACAACTTGATAAATTATTAGGTGAAGATATTGAAATAGTTGGAACAGTAGTATGTGGAGATAGCTACTTCAATGAAAATATAGACAGTGCAAGTGAAGAAGTTTTAGGAATGATAAAAGGTTTTGAACCACAACTTTTCATAGCTGGTCCTGCATTTAATGCTGGTAGATATGGAGTTGCTGCTGGAACAATAACTAAAGTTGTAAAAGATGCTTTAAATATACCAGCCCTAACAGGTATGTATATTGAAAATCCAGGTGCAGATATGTTCAAAAAAGAAGTTTATGTAGTAGAAACTTCTGATTCTGCAGCAGGTATGAGAAAAGCACTTCCTAAAATAGCAAAGCTTGCAGTAAAACTTGCTAATGGAGAAGAAATTGGAACTCCTAAAGATGAAGGATACATAGCTAGAGGAATAAGAGTTAATTATTTCCATGAAGACAGAGGTTCTAAGAGAGCTGTTGACATGTTAGTTAAGAAAATAAAAGGTGAACCATTTGAAACTGAATACCCAATGCCAAACTTTGATAGAGTTGACCCAAGTAACGCTGTAAAAGATTTATCAAAATGCAAAATAGCTTTAGTTACTTCAGGTGGTATAGTTCCAAAAGGAAACCCTGATAGAATAGAGTCTTCTTCAGCTTCTAAATATGGAACTTATTCTATAGCAGGAGTTATGGATTTAACAGAAGAGACTTATGAAACTGCACATGGTGGATATGACCCAGTGTATGCAAATTTAGATGCAGATAGAGTATTACCTGTTGATGTTCTTAGAGATTTAGAAAAAGAAGGTGTGATTGGAAAATTACATGAAACTTTCTACACAACTGTAGGTAATGGTACATCTGTTGCAAACTCTAAAAAATATGCTTCTGAAATTGGAGCAGCATTAGTGGCTGATGGTGTAGATGCAGTAATATTAACTTCTACATGAGGTACTTGTACTCGTTGCGGTGCAACGATGGTAAAAGAAATAGAAAAAACTGGACTTCCAGTAGTTCATATGTGTACAGTAGTACCTATTTCATTAACAGTAGGGGCTAATAGAATAGTTCCAACTATAGCAATACCTCATCCACTTGGAAATCCAGCGCTTGACCCTACAGAAGAAAAAGCCTTAAGAAGAGGCCTTGTAGAAAAAGCATTAAACGCTTTAACTACAGAAGTAGATGGTCAAACAGTATTTGAAAAATAAAAATAACACACACACATATATTATATAGATAAAAATATAAACACACACTAAAAATAAAAAATAACTATACACAAAAAAATAATATAGATTTCATGAATGGGTAAATTGGAGTTATTCATTCATGAAATCTTAAAAAATGCCAAAATACATAAACAATAATAGAATCAAATATACAACAAAACAAAAATAACAACAATTAGAGTCTTTAATTAAATTAAAAAATAAGTGTTCATAAAATTTATGGAGGTGCACAAAATGACTTATCCAGTTTTAAAAGGGGCAGGCTATGTACTTATTCATACTCCAGATATGATAGTGCAAAATGGAAGTACTTGTACAGTTGAAAGAGCAACAAATCCAGATTCAGAATTTTTAAAGGAAGTAAGCAATCATATAAGAAGTTACGAAGATGTAGTTAACTACATGCCAAATCAAGTTTATATAGGAAATAGAAGACCAGAGGAATTAAGAGATTTACCAATGCCATGGTGTGAACAAAAGATTGAGGGAAATAGAAATGGTAAATTTGGAGAAATAATGCCTCAAGATGAGTTCATAGCTTTAATGCAAATAAGTGATGCATTTGATTTAGTAAAATTATCACAAGAATTTATTGATGAAGTAAAACCAAAAATCGAAAACAACTACCCTGAAATTGCTTCATTTGTAGGTAAATTAAAGGGTGATGATATAGAAGAAGGTAAAGAATTAGTAGCAACACACATAGCAGAAGGATTATACCATAATGGAAAATTCATTGGTTATGTAAAAAGAGCACATGATGTAGATGTTAACCTAAATGCTCATACAATGTTTGAAAATTTAGTAGTAAAAGCATCTGGAGTTTTATCTGCTATTCAAATGCTAAGACATAGCAAAATAGACCCTGCTGAAATAGATTATGTTATTGAGTGTTCAGAAGAAGCTTGTGGAGATATAAACCAAAGGGGTGGAGGAAACTTTGCTAAATCAATAGCTGAGATAGCAGGACTTCAAAATGCAACTGGTTCTGACACAAGAGGATTCTGTGCAGCACCAACACATGCATTAATTCAAGCTGCAGCCCTAGTAAAAGCTGGAATACACAAGAATGTAATGGTAGTAGCAGGTGGAGCAAGTGCTAAACTTGGAATGAATGCTAAAGACCATGTTAAAAAAGGACTTCCTGTACTTGAAGATGTTGTTGGAGGATTTGCAGTACTTGTATCTGAAAATGATGGAATAAATCCAGTTATAAGAACTGATTTAACAGGCAAGCATACTGTTGGAACTGGTTCTTCACCTCAAGCAGTTATGACAGCACTTATAACTTCAGGTCTTGATAGAGCTAATTTAAAAATAACAGATGTTGATGTATACTCTGTTGAAATGCAAAACCCAGATATAACTAAGCCAGCAGGAGCAGGAGATGTTCCAGAAGCAAACTATAAAATGATAGGAGCACTTGCTGTTAAGCGTGGAGACTTAGAAAAGAAAGAATTAAAAGACTTTGTTTCTAATAAAGGATTACCAGGATGGGCACCAACTCAAGGACATATACCATCAGGAGCTCCTTATATAGGATTTTTAATAGATGATTTAACTACAGGTGAGAGAAATAGAGCTATGATAGTTGGAAAAGGTAGTTTATTCTTAGGAAGAATGACTAACTTATTTGATGGAGTATCTTTTATAGCTGAAAGAAATACAGGTATTACTGAAGAGACTTCAGGAATTTCTAAGGATGAAATTAAGAAGATAATAGCTGAATCTATGAAAAAACTAGCACTAGACATGTTAGAAGAATAGGGGTGAGGATATGTCAAAAAAAGTAATCGCAGATGTATTCTTAGAAGTAGCTAATGCAATAGAAAGCGGCGAATTTGGCAAAAAAGTAAAAATTGGTGTGACTACACTTGGAAGTGAACATGGTGTAGAGAACATGGTTAATGGTGCACAATTAGCAAAATCTAATTTATTTGATATAGTACTTATTGGACCAAAAGTAGAAACTGACCTTGAAGTAGTTGAAGTTAATGATGAAAAAGAAATGCATTCAAAAATGGAAGAATTATTAGATTCAGGATACATTGATGCTTGTGTTACTATGCACTATAATTTTCCAATAGGTGTATCTACAGTAGGTAGAGTGATAACTCCAGCCAAAGGAAAAGAAATGATACTTGCAACTACAACAGGAACAAGTGCTACTAATAGAATAGAAGCAATGGTGAGAAATGCTATTTATGGTATTGCTACAGCTAAATCAATTGGGAATAAATGCCCAAAGGTTGGAATACTTAATGTAGATGGAGCAAGACAAGTTGAGAAATGTTTAAAAGAATTAAAAGATAATGGATATGACATGGAGTTTGCTGATTCAATTAGAGCAGATGGTGGCTGTGTAATGAGAGGTAATGATTTACTTGTAGGTGCACCTGATGTTATGGTTACTGATACATTATCTGGAAATATATTTATGAAAGTATTTTCTTCATATACTACAGGTGGAGATTATGAGGCTCAAGGCTTTGGATATGGTCCAGGGGTTGGAGAAGACTATGATAGAAGAGTTCTTATAGTATCAAGAGCATCAGGTTCTCCAGTAGTAGCAAATGCACTAAAATACGCCTATGATGTTGTAAAGGGCGATATAAGTAATGTTGCAAGAAGTGAATTTGAAAAAGTTAAAAAAGCAAAATTTGATGATATTATAGCTTCTCTTACTAAAAAAGAAGTTAAAGCTGAAAAAGTAGAAGTTAAAATGCCAGATAAAGAGGTTGTTACTCGTCAAATAGCTGGTGTTGATATAATGGATTTAGAAGATGCAGTATCTGAGTTATGGAAAAATGGAATCTATGCTGAAAGTGGTATGGGTTGTACAGGTCCAATAGTTTTAGTAAATGAAGCTAAAGGTGATTTAGCAGTTGAAACTTTAACTAAAGCTGGATATACTGCAAAATAGGTAGGAGTATATTAAAAGATGTGATTTTCTAATTGATAAGTTGGGAAATGTTTATGTGTACTCTTTGAATATAAATTTATTTTTTAAGTGATAATTAAGTATTTATAAGGTTATGGTTTTAAAAATCATAACCTTATTTTTGTATTTTTTCTAAGAAATATATATCTATTCTTAAACTATTTTTACAAAGCCCTAAGATGTCTTTTTCTGATAAATTGTTTAATTTAAACAGTTCTATAAAAAGTAATTAGAAGTTAGACTATAAAAAGATATCTTGTTGTGGAGGATATTAATTAAGATTTATGTATAAAGAAAAATTATTTAAGTATAGAGCATTTAGTCAAAAAAGAATCAATAAATCATATCAAATAAAATTGATGTGACTGTTGACAAAGCAATATTAATATAGTACGATAGACACATCAAAATATTTTGATATGAGAGGTGAAAAATGATGATTAACTATAAAGATGATGCAAAAATATTTAAAGCCCTTTGTGATGAAAAAAGACTTTTAATTCTCGAACTTTTAAGGAGTGGAGAAAAATGTGCTTGTGTTTTAATTGATAAAATGAATATTGGTCAATCTGCACTATCTTATCACATGAAAATATTGTGTGAATCAGGAATAGTATCACCAAGACAAGATGGAAAATGGACACATTATAGCCTTAGTAAAAAGGGTAGTGAATATGCTAGTAAGCGTTTATTAGAAATCACAACACCTAATACAGATACAGAATCTTGCAAATAAAAGTCATCTACAGATGGCTTTTATTAAAAAAAACATATCAAATAAAATTGATATGAAAAATAGAATGGAGGAATTATTTTGGAAATATTACAAATAGCCATACTGTTTTTTCAAGACCAAATTCTTGGCATGAAATGGCTAAATAGTCTTATTGGCAACACATTATCATTTTTAGGATTAGATAATACTACACGACTAGGTGGTAGTGTTCAATTCTTTTTTTATGATGTTATAAAAATCACTATACTTTTATGTATTTTGATTTTTATTATATCTTATATACAAAGTTATTTTCCACCAGAAAGAAGTAAGAAGATTTTGGGTCGCTTTCATGGTATTGGAGCAAATATTGTTTCTGCTCTATTAGGGACAGTAACTCCATTTTGTTCATGTTCTTCTATACCACTTTTTATAGGTTTTACAAGTGCAGGGCTTCCTTTAGGAGTTACTTTTTCTTTCTTGATTTCATCCCCTATGGTAGATTTAGGTAGCCTTGTACTTCTTATGAGTATATTTGGTGCAAAAGTTGCAATTGCCTATGTGATAGTTGGACTATTAATTGCAGTTATTGGTGGTACTATTATCGAAAAATTGCACATGGAAAAATATGTTGAAGATTTTATACAAAATGCAAGTCATGTAGATATTGACTCACCATCTTTGACACGAAAAGATAGAGTTCAATATGCAAAAGAACAAGTTAGTGAAACATTTAAAAAAGTATTCCCTTATATTTTAGTAGGTGTAGGAATTGGTGCTATAATTCACAACTGGATTCCAGAAACTTGGATAGAAACAATTCTAGGTAGTGACAATCCGTTTGGTGTTATTTTAGCAACATTGGTTGGTGTTCCTATGTATGCAGATATTTTTGGAACAATACCTGTTGCAGAAGCATTGTTAATTAAGGGTGCACAATTAGGAACTGTACTTGCATTTATGATGGCTGTAACAACATTAAGTTTACCATCTATGATTATGCTTAAAAAAGCTGTAAAACCAAAATTACTGGCTTTATTTATAGCTATTTGTACAATTGGTATTATCGTGGTTGGTTATTTGTTCAATGTTTTGCATACATTTTTAATATTATAAAAACTAGGAGGAAATTAAGATGAAATTATTTGGTAAAAAAGAAGAAAAAAAATCATGTTGCTGTAGTGGAGATTGTACATCAGAAACTATGGAACATGCAGAAATGACAAAGAAAGAAGATGGAATCAAGGTTCTAGGCTCTGGTTGTGCAAAATGTATAGCTTTAGAAAATGCAACACGTACAGCAATTTCAGAAATGAATTTAGATTTAAATATTGAGCACATAACTGATTTTACTCAAATTGCTAGCTATGGAGTAATGAGCACTCCTGCACTTGTTATGAATGGCAAGGTTGTATCATATGGTAAGGTATTAACAATTGATGAAGTGAAATCAATTATAGAAAGGGAAAAACATGGTAGCCTATAAACCCAAAGTAGCTTTTATCTGTGTTCATAACTCTTGTCGAAGCCAAATAGCAGAAGCATTAGGAAAGAAACTAGGTTTAGATGTTTTTGAAAGTTATTCAGCAGGTACTGAGGTGAAATCACAAATAAATCAAGATGCTGTACGTTTAATGAAAAAAATTTATAATATAGATATGGAAAAAGAGCAATATTCAAAGTTATTAAAAGACATACCCGAAGTTGATATTGTTATTACAATGGGGTGTAATGTAGAATGTCCATATCTTCCATGTATATATAGAGAAGATTGGGGAATAAATGACCCCACAGGGAAAAGTGATGAAGAATTTATCTTTGTGATAAATGAAATATTAGATAAAATATTGTTACTTTCCAAAAGAATCAAAATGAATAGTACTAATTAAAATATCAACTTCTCTTTTTTATACAATTATTAATCTTGCTTATAAGCAGTAAATTAGTAATATAATATTGAACTAGATTCGTATCAAACACTAAAAAATTAGATAATGTTATTAAAATACCTGAAAATACAATAAATAAAATAGATACGATATTTTATAATAATTTTCAAATTGAAGATATGAAGAAAAAGAAAAATATTTGGAGCAAATATTTCTTAATATAGCAAATATATATTAAATAGGAGAGTTGAAAATGTCTAAAATAGTAGCATTTGTAGGAAGCCCAAGGAAAAATGGTAATGTAGATACAATAATTAATGAAATAATTAAAGGAGCAAACAAAAATAATGTTGATGTAAAAAAGTATTACTTAAATGATATGAATATAAAAGGTTGCCAAGGATGTTTATATTGTAGAAAAAATTATTCATGTTCACTTAAAGATGATATGATTCAAGTATATGAAGATATAAAAAAAGCTGAGTATGTAATTATAGGTTCGCCAGTTTATATATGTCAGGTATCAGCTCAAACCAAGTTATTATTAGATAGACTTTATCCACTTACAACAATAGATAAAGGTAAACATATACCTAGATTTGGAAATAAAAAAATAATCATGGTTTATACTCAAGCAGCACCTTTATCAATATTTTTTAAAAGATATTTTAGATATACAAGTAAGCATCTTAAAGGAATGGGTTTAAATCATTATAAAACTATAATTGCTACTAAAGCATTTGAAAAAAATTCAATTGAAAATAATCCTAAAGTATTAAAAAAAGCTTATAACATTGGATTTAAAATATCAAAGGATATTAATATATAAAATCTACTTCAGATATTAATTGAAAAACGGTAAATATTGTAATAATTCCTTATCTTTCTTATAATTATATTTGTAACTATTTTACTTAAAATTTTCATATAAAAATTTGAATTATCAACATAAACACTCTATTTATGAGCGATTTCATAACCAAAAAACATTCATTTTCAATATAGTCATAAGGAACGAGGTTTTTGTAAGTACTAAATTTTGGTTAATCCACATATATAATGAAAAAAATTCCTCATAAGTATTGACAAAACTTATGAATATATCTTAGATAAAACTAATGAAATCTTAAAATAAAGTTAGAAAGATATGAAAAAATTTTAGAAATAAAGTATCTATTAGATAAAAAAGAACACTAATTAATGATATAATATAACTGAGGTAAAATTTATTATTTGGAGGCAAAATCATGAGCAAAGTAAAAAAAGTAGTTGAATTATTGGAATCCAAAGGTCTTGATGCACTATATTTAACAAAGAAGACTAATGTAAATTATATAAGTGGTTTTCCTGATGAGGAAGCATATGCAGTGATTTGTAAAGATGGTAATTTCTTAGTTACTGATAGTAGATATATGGAACTTGCAGAAAATGTTTGCGAAGGTTTTGAAATTATAAATTGGCATAACTTTGACAGAAGTGTGGCAAAAGCAGTAAAAAGCGTGTGTGACAAAGTAGGTATAAAGAAACTTGGATTTGAAAGAACTAATATAGTGTTTGATAAATACGAGGAACTTAAAAATCTGATTGAGAAAGATAATGGAGAATTAATACCTACAGAAAATATTGTAGAGACATTAAGATATGTAAAAGATGAAGAAGAAATCAAGAATACAAGAAAAGCATGTGAGATAGCAGATAAGGCGTTAGAAGAATTGATTCCACATATAAAAGCTGGAGTTAGTGAAATTGAATTGGCTACAAAATTGGAGTATTTTATGAAGATGAATGGAGCACAAAATATAGGTTTTGAGACTATATTGATATCAGGTGCAAAGACTTCATTACTTCATGGTAAACCTAGTGATAAGGTCATAGAAAAAGGAGATTTTGTACTTATAGACTATGGAGCTATGTATAATGGTTATATATCTGATACAACTAGAACTTTTATAGTTGGAGAAGCTTCTGAAAAGCAATTAGAGGTATATAATTTGGTTAAAGAAGCACAACATGTAGGTGTTGAAAACATGAAAGTTGGTGTACATGCTACAATTCCAGATGCTGAAATAAGAAAAGTTGTTAAAAAATATGAAGATTATTATTATCAAGGTATAGGGCATGGAGTTGGTAGAGATGTTCATGAAGAGCCTTTCATTGGTAATTATGGTGATAAAACTATAGAAGAAGGATGTATAATAACAATGGAACCAGGTATTTATTTCCCTGGATGGGGTGGAGTTAGAATAGAAGATACTGTTCTGATTACCAAAAACGGACCAGAAAGACTTACTAAATTCCCTAAAGATTTGATGATTTTAGACAAATAATTTGTTTTTTATATATATTTTTACATAAAATATAACATAATCTCACCATTAAGCTCTCTTTACATATTATAGTAAAGAGGGCTTAATTTTATTGTGAGAGGTGATAATATCCATGTATAAAAAACGTAAATTTATAAAAAATATAAAAAAAGCCTGGTATAAAATCAAACTAATTGACAGATGTCTAATAATTGTAATGGCAATACTCATGTTTCAATCTATATACACTTTATTTGTCAATGAAGTAAATTCACAAGATACTACAACCATTGATGTAGTAGTAAGAACAACTTCAGCAGCTATATTTGGATACTTTTTAAGTGCTAATTTTATAAAGAGACCTTCAAGAAAATATATAAATACTGATGTATCTTCAAATCTTTTTATAGATGATAATTCATCTAATAAAGGTCAAGAATCAAGTCAAAACAATGTGATGAATGTCAAAAATACCATTGGATTTACTTCAGAGACAGATAATTACGAAAATAAAGTATCTGTTAATAAAATTGAAGGTATTGAAGAAGGAGAAACCAGTGAATTACAAATTATTATAGCTACTGTAATTTGTGTTATAGCATTAATAGTACTTTTTATCGTAAGGAATTTTGCAACTATAGCTCCAGCTTCTTTAGGTACTATTTCACAGATGAGAGATTTTGTATCCGGATGCGTGGGTTTTTTGTTAGGTTGCCCAAGTAGACCTGATTAAAAACATGATTAATAATTAAAAAAAATATTGTTAGAAGTATCAGTATAATAATATTTAGATGCAAATGTATACAATTATAATTTTATAAAAATATATCTTATTTTTATGCTGATACTCTCAAAATATTTATAGTGTTTTACTTAAATTAAATATTGTACTTATATAGTATAATTGAAACTAATTTATATGAATAGATGCCATATATTCAATAAAAAGTCTCATACTATGAGATATGTATTGATTTCTTCTCCAAAGAACACCAATATTTGCAGTAATTGCACGCTCTAATGGAATTGAACATAGATTTTCTGTATTTTGAAATATTTCTTTATACAATATTGTTGAAGCTAAGTTATTTTCTAATAAATAACGTATAGTAGAAAGTTGATTTGAATGCAAAATTATATTTGGTTTAGCTTTTTCAAGCCTTTTTGTTATAATTTTATAATGATAAGAACCTTCAGATAGTATGACAAAAGGTACATTTTTTAACATATAATTTGAAATAATAGGTTGTTTTGCCAATTCATTTTTTGGATTTGTAACTAAATACAATTCTGTTTTGTAGATTGTTTTTGAATCTATATCATCATAAATATCACTATCGATTATGCCAATACAAAAATCGAGTGAAGATTCTTCAATCATTTTAGCTCCAACAAATGTTGGAACTTCAAAGATTTTAAGTTCTATATCTGGATAAATTACATTAAATCTAGGAAGTATTTTTGAAAGTAAAAAAGTACCTAAGACTGTAGGAATGCCTATTTTAAGAGAGGCCTTTCTCTTTTTTCCTAAGTCTAGTGCATCACTTTGAAAATCTTCAAATTGTCTTGTAAAGTTTTTTGATTTGTCTAAAAAAATATTTCCTTCAGGAGTTAATTCTATTTTGTTTCCTATTCTGTAAAAAAGCTCAAAACCAAGTTCTTTTTCTAATTCTTTAATAGCTAATGTTATGGATGGCTGTGAAATATGAATACTTTCAGCAGCTTTGGTCATGTTTTTATATTTACAAACTGTTTGAAAATAATATAAATAATTTATATTCATTGGATATTAATTCCTTTCATTTATGTATTAGTGACAAGTATATAATTAACAACAATATAAGTTTTGTATATTGTTGTAAAAAAATAGAATAGTTTTAAACTATCATATCATAAGTTTTTGATATTTTCAATCTATTAAGAATAGTGATATTATTAAATTAACAAAAGAAAATAGCTGATATACTTTGATGACAATCAATTTGTAATCGAGTTATAGCAACGAATATTAAAAATTTAACTATTTAAAAATAAACAATTATTTTCGAGACGAGATTGTTAATTAAATCCTAAAGAAAAAGATTGATATTAATAAGGGAAAATTTTTTTAATTAGTAATGTTAATTTAATAACAAAATAAAGTTTTGAGGAGAAAGGAGAAATATATTTTTTAGTAATAATTGTTAATTTAATAACGATGAAAGGGAGTGATTTAGTGAAGTTTGAGTTAATGGATTTTTTAATGAATCCTTTTGTCCTTATGTTTGCTGCTGTAATTACAGGAATTTTATTTGGAAAGATTAAATTTGGGAAGTTTAATTTTGGGGTATCAGGAGCATTATTTACAGGATTATTTATTGGGTGGCTTGCATATAGCTTGGGGAATTCAGTAATAGCAAAAGGAGAAACAGCAGCAGGGTATAAGGCAGCAACTGTCATGATGGGAAATGGAATTATTTCTCCTGACTTCTTTGATTTCTTTTTGATAATATTTGTTGCAGCAGTTGGTTTATTAGCTGCAAAAGATATGAAAGCTGTATTAAAGAAGTATGGAGCACGATTTGTAGTTTTAGGAGTTCTTATAACTTTTATAGGAGGTTCTATGACTTATGCAATGACTTTACTGTCAAGTAACAAAGGAAGCAGTGCTTATGAAGTTTCTGGTGTTTATACAGGGGCATTAACAAGTTCACCCGGATTAGCTGCTGCTCTAGAAACAGCTGGTAAACATGCAGAAGATGTATCAAAGGAGTTTGAAAAAGCTTCAATAGAAGATAAGAAAGAAATTTTAAAAGTTGTTGACCCAGAAGGAAAATTAGATGTAAATACAACTACATCACTAACTCAAGAGCAAATAGATAAATATATTGCGTATGCTGAAGCAGGTGTTGGTATAGGGCATGCAGTTGCATATCCTTTTGGAGTTTTAATAGTAATATTAGGTGTAAATTTCCTTCCAAAAATATTTAGGATGGACCTTAAAGAGGAAAGAAGAAAATATGAAAAAGAAATGAAAGAAGCAAGAGATAGCGTTGCAGGTAAAACGATACCAGAAGTTCCATTTAATATAATAACATTTTTCTTAACATGTTTGGCTGGATATTTGGTAGGAGGAATACATGTATTTATGGGACCATTAGGATACTTCACATTAGGAGCTACAGGTGGCTCACTAATTGTATCTCTAGTACTTGGATATGTAGGTAAGATAGGGGCAGTAAATTTCAGAATGGAAGAAAAGGTTTTAAACATTTTAAAGCAAATAGGTCTAGTGTTTTTCTTAGCAATAGTTGGATTAAGATATGGTGGTAAAGTAGTTGATTCAATTATGACATCTGGTATGCATCTGGCTTTTGTAGCAATAGTAGTAGGTGTTACAGCTATGATGATAGGATTCTTAGTTGGTAAATATATATTTAAATTAAACTGGATTTTACTATCTGGAGCTGTCTGTGGTGGTATGACATCAACTCCAGGTCTTGGAGCAGCTGTTGATGCTCTTGACAGTGATGACCCAGCAGCAGGTTATGGAGCCACGTATCCATTTGCATTGTTAACTAAAGTTATATTGGTTATAGTTTTACACAAACTTCCAATGTAAATAAGACTTTATATGGGGGGATATTTATGAATAATGAAGGCGTATTTGAAGAATTAAGAGAAAGATTAAGAAATGAAAAGTTATGTGATTTAATTATGAATGCAGATGAAGCTGCTAAAATTGTAAATGATGGAATGGTTGTTGGACTTAGTGGATTTACACCTTCAGGTTATCCAAAAGCAGTGCCATTAGCAGTTGCAGAAAGGGCTAAAAGAGGAGAAAAGATAAAGTTAACTGTGTATTCAGGTGCATCTTTAGGCCCAGAGGTAGATGGGGCATGGTCAGAAGCAGGTATAATTGAAAGAAGGCTTCCTTATCAGACTAATTCTACACTTAGAAATAACATTAATAAAGGTGTTGTTAATTATATAGATATGCATCTAAGTCATTCTACTCAATTTTTAAACTATGGAACTATACCTAAAGTAGATGTAGCTATAGTAGAAGCACTTGCAATAACCAAAAATGGAGATATTATACCTACCAGTGGTATTGGTAATTCACCTTCTTTTATAAAAAGTGCAGATAAAGTAATAGTTGAAATAAATCTTTCAAAACCAATGGAAATGGAAGGAATGGCAGACATATATATTACAGAAAATCCTCCACATAGAAAGCCAATAGAAATAAATCATCCTAAAGATAGAATTGGAACAACATATATACCTTGTGGCTTAGATAAAATTGCAGGAATCGTAATCACTAATATGCAAGATAAGACACGTCCATTAGGTATTGTAGATGAAGCTTCAAAAAAAATATCAAATAATATTATCGCTTTTCTGAAAGAAGAAGTAAAGTCAGGTAGATTGTCAAAAAATCTACTTCCACTTCAATCTGGTGTAGGAAGTGTAGCCAATGCTGTTTTATATGGATTATGTGAATCTGAATTTGAAAATTTAACTTGCTATACAGAGGTTGTGCAGGATTCTATGTTAGATTTAATAAGAATGGGTAAGGTCACAATGGCGTCTACTACGTCTGTAAGTCCATCACCAGAAGGGTTAATAAAATTTGAAGAAGATATTGATTTATTTAAGGATAAGATTATATTGAGACCTCAAGAGATTAGTAATAATCCAGAAATAGCTAGAAGAATTGGAGTAATTGCAATGAACACTGCAATTGAAGTTGATATTTATGGAAATGTAAATTCTACTCATATTATGGGTTCAAAAATGATGAATGGAATTGGCGGTTCTGGTGATTTTGCTAGAAATGGAGCAATAACTATATTTAGTACTGAGTCAATTGCAAAAAATGGTGATATATCATCAATAGTACCTATGGTATCTCATGTAGACCACACTGAACATGATGTAATGGTAATTGTAACAGAACAGGGATATGCTGATTTAAGAGGTCTTGCGCCTAGAGAAAGAGCTATAAAAATAATAGAAAATTGTGCTCATCCAGATTATAAAGAACAACTTAGAGATTATTTAAATAGAGCCTGTCAAAATGGAGCAAAACAAACTCCTCACATATTGGATGAAGCTTTATCATGGCATAGTAAATTTATGAATACAGGTACAATGAAAAAGTCTGAAACTTTTAAAAGTGCATTATAAAAATATTTAATAAATGGGAGGCAGATTTAAAATGGAAAAAGCAATAGAAAACTTTGAAGATTTAAGTAAAGAATACATTAATGGTTATATTGAGAGAGCTAGAAAAGCTCAAAGAGAGTTTGAATGTTATACTCAAGAGCAAGTAGATAAAATAGTAAAGATAGTTGGGAAAGTAGTGTATTATAATGCTGAATACTTAGCTAAACTTGCTGTAGAAGAAACTGGAATGGGAGTATATGAAGACAAGGTAGCTAAAAATAAAAGTAAAGCAAAGGTTATATATAACAATCTAAAAGATAAAAAATCAGTTGGTATAATTGATATAGATAGAGAAACTGGAATAACAAAGGTAGCTAAACCAATTGGAGTAGTAGCGGCAATAACTCCTTGTACAAATCCAATCGTTACACCTATGAGTAATGCAATGTTTGCCCTTAAAGGAAGAAATGCAATCATTATCACACCACACCATAAAGCAATTGGATGCAGTACTAAAACTGTAGATATGATTAATGAAGAATTAGAAAAAATAGGAGCACCAGCAAATCTAATACAAATACTTGACCAACAATCAAGAGAAAATACAAGAAATTTAATTTCATCAGCAGATGTAGTAATTGCTACTGGTGGAATGGGAATGGTGAAAGCCGCATACTCAAGTGGAAAACCAGCACTTGGAGTAGGTGCAGGAAATGTTCAATGTATTATAGATAGAGATGTAGATATTAAAGAAGCAGTACCTAAAATTATAGCAGGAAGAATATTTGACAATGGTATAATTTGTTCAGGAGAGCAATCAGTGATAGTAGCAGAAGAAATGTTTGATAAAGTAATGGATGAATTTAAAAATAATAAAGGTTTTATAGTTAGAGATAATGCACAGAAAGAAGCTTTTAGAAATGCTATGTTTATAAATAAAGCTATGAATAAAGATGCAGTAGGTCAATCTGTTCATGCAATTGCAAAAATTGCAGGTGTTGAAATTCCAGAAGATACAAAAATAATAGTAATAGAAGCTGATGGTCCAGGAGAAGAGGATATACTTGCAAAAGAAAAGATGTGTCCAGTTATATCTGCATATAAGTATAAAGATTTTGAAGAAGGTGTAGCTATTGCAAAAGCAAATCTAAATGTAGAGGGAAAAGGGCATAGTGTATCTATCCATTCAAATACAGTTAAAAATATAGAATATGCAGGAGAAAATATAGAGGTATCAAGATTCGTTATTAATCAATGTTGTGCTACTAGTGCTGGAGGAAGTTTCTTTAATGGTCTTGCACCTACTAATACTCTAGGTTGTGGCTCTTGGGGAAATAACAGTATTTCTGAAAATCTTGATTATAAGCATTTAATTAATATTTCTAGAATTGCTTATTATATGCCAGAAAATGAAGTTCCTACAGATGAAGAACTTTGGGGATAGGATTTAGAAAAAAATATTAAGAAACAGACATAAGAAGGAAGTATTATAATTAACATAAATAAAAAAATTTATAAAAAAAGGAGTGGTTTTATTATGGCATTAATGACAGGAGCTCAATATATTGAAAGTTTGAGAAAATTAAACACTAAGGTTTATATGTTTGGTGAAGAGGTTAAAAATTGGGTTGACCATCCTATGATTAGACCATCTATAAATTGTGTAGCAGCAACTTATGATTTAGCTCATGACCCAGAATATGCAGACTTAATGACAGTTACTTCAAATATTACAGGCGAAAAAATAAATAGATTTGGGCATCTTCATCAAAGTACTGATGATTTAGTGAAAAAAGTGAAAATGCAAAGACTATGTGGTCAAAAAACAGCTTCTTGTTTCCAAAGATGTGTTGGTATGGACGCATTTAATGCAGTGTATTCAACAACATTTGAATGTGATAAAGCTCATGGAACTAAGTATCATGATAATTTTGTAAAATACTTAACTTATATACAAGAAAACGATTTAGTAGTTGATGGTGCTATGACTGACCCTAAAGGAGATAGAGGATTGTCACCTAGTGCTCAACCTGACCCAGATATGTTTCTTCATATAGTAGAAAGAAGAGAAGATGGTATAGTTGTAAGAGGAGCAAAGGCACACCAAACTGGTTCAATAAATTCACATGAGCATCTTATAATGCCTACTATAAGTATGACAGAAGCAGATAAAGACTATGCTGTATCATTTGCAGTTCCTTCAGATGCTGAGGGTGTGTTCATGATTTATGGAAGACAATCTTGTGATACTAGAAAATTAGAAGAAGGCGCAGATGTTGATTTAGGAAATAAAGAATTTGGTGGTCAGGAAGCTTTAGTAGTATTTGATAATGTATTTGTTCCAAATGATAGAATTTTCTTATGTGGAGAGTGGGATTTCTCTGGTATGTTAGTTGAGAGATTTGCTGGATACCACAGACAAAGTTATGGTGGTTGTAAAGTAGGTGTAGGTGATGTAATAATAGGAGCAGCAGCTTTAGCAGCTGATTATAATGGAGCAAATAAAGCTTCACATATAAAAGATAAGTTAATAGAAATGACTCATCTTAATGAAAGCTTATATTGTTGTGGTATAGCATGTTCATCAGAAGGCCATAAGACAGAAGCTGGAAACTATCAAATAGATTTACTTCTTGCAAATGTATGTAAACAGAATGTAACTAGATTCCCTTATGAAATAGTAAGACTTGCAGAAGATATAGCTGGTGGTCTTATGGTTACTATGCCTTCAGAAAAAGACTTTAAATCAGACCTTAAAGTTGGAACAAGTGGAATGACTATTGGTGAAGTATGTAATAAGTATTTTAAAGCTTCTTCAGTAGCTTCAACAGAAGAAAGAATGAGAATATTAAGATTCTTAGAAAATATATGTCTTGGTTCATCTGCTGTTGGTTATAGAACTGAATCAATGCATGGAGCAGGTTCACCACAAGCCCAAAGAATAATGATTTCAAGACAAGGAAATATAGGTCAGAAAAAAGAGTTAGCTAAGACAATTGCAGGGATAAAAAAAGAGAAAGCTCTAAATTTATAGGAAATTTACAAGTTGATATATAAAAGGGAAAAGTATATCGATTTTAATTAATGAAAAAATATATGGGATAAGAAATAATTATAAAATAGTAGTGGATTGTTAGATAAAGATATTTTTAGAAGGAGAATTTACACGATGACCTGTGGAGTTAGATTTTGTGGGGGCTGTAACCCTAGATACGAAAGAGGGAAGGCTCTTACAATAATCAAAGAGCACTTCGATGGTAGAGTAGATTTTAGTATAGCACAAGAAAATGTGGAATATGATTTGTTACTTATAATTGGAGGATGCGCAACTTTATGCGCATCCTATCAACAATATAAAGTAAAAAATGAGTGTATTAAGATATGGGATTTTAGCCATATAGAAAGAGCTATAAATATAATTGAATCAGCAATTTGTGAAACTTAAAAAAGAGCTAAATGGGGGGATTTCATTGAATTGGCAAGAATTGTATCAAAGTAAATTATGTAGTGCTACAGAGGCCGTAAAGCAGATTAAAAATGGGGATACTGTAGTATTTGCACATTGTGTAGGTGAGCCTCCTGCACTAGTAGAAGCTATGATTGAAAATGCTGAGCAATATAAAGATGTTGAGATTAAACACATGGTAAGCTTAGGTAGTGGTGGATATACTTCTAAGGGGATGGAAGCTCATTTTAGAGTAAATCCAATGTTTGTAAGTGGAAATGTAAGAAAAGCAATTGAGAACGGAGATGGCGACTTTACACCTGCATTCTTCCATGAAGTACCAAAGTTAATTAGGGAAAAAAGATTAAAATGTGATGTTGTGTTAGCACAGGTAACTCCACCAGATGAACATGGATATTGTAGTTTAGGTACATCAGTTGATTATACTTATGAAGCTATTAAAACTGCTAGAACAGTAATTGTTCAAGTGAATGACCAGTTTCCTAGAACTTATGGTGAAGTAGTTCATGTATCAGAGTTTGATTATATAGTGGAAAAATCACAACCTTTATATGAATTACAACCCGCAAAGATTGGAGAAGTAGAAGAAGCAATAGGTAAAAATTGTGCTTCATTAATTGAAGATGGTTCTACTTTACAACTTGGAATTGGTGGAATCCCAGATGCAGTTATGCTATTTTTAACGGATAAAAAAGATTTAGGTATTCATTCAGAAATGATTTCAGACGGAACTTTAGCTCTTTATGAAAAAGGTGTTATAAATGGCAAATATAAAAATTTTGATAAAGAGAAAATGACAGTTACATTCTTAATGGGTACTAAAAAATTATATGACTTTGCACATAATAATCCAGCAGTTGAAGTTAAACCTGTAGACTATGTCAATCATCCAGCAGTTATAATGAAACAGCATAAAATGGTTTCTATAAACTCTGCTATACAAGTTGACCTGATGGGACAAGTGGTTGCAGAAGCAATGGGACTTAGACAATTTAGTGGTGTTGGAGGTCAAGTTGATTTTATACGTGGAGTCTCTATGGGAGAAGATGGAAAAGCAATTATAGCTATGCCTTCAATAACTACAAAAAAGGATGGTACAGTGATTTCAAAAATCGTCTCTATTGTGGATGAAGGTGCACCTATAACAACATCAAGAAATGATGTTGATTACATTGTAACAGAATATGGTATAGCAGAGCTAAAAGGAAAATCTCTTAGAGAAAGAGCAAGAAATTTAATTAATATAGCTCATCCAAGTGTAAGAGAAAGTCTGGCGTTAGAATTTGAAAAAAGATTTAATGAGAAATATTAATAATAGAGGGGTGTTAATAATGGAAGCACTTAGAGTAGTTCCAAAAATATTTTATTTTGATACATTTAAAGAATTCAACGAAGAATTTAAAATAGGAAAAAATGATTTAGTAATTACTAATGAATTTATATATGAGCCATATATGAAGCCTCTTGGAATAGATACAAATCTAATTTTCCAAGAAAAGTTTGGAACAGGTGAACCATCTGATGAAATGATAGATTCTATGACAAAAGAAATGAAAAAGTATAATTTTGATAGAATTATCGCTTTTGGAGGAGGAACAATAGTTGACATATGCAAGATATTAGCACTTGATGTTCCAGAAAAGTCTATTGATTTATTTGAAGGAGACGTAGCACCTAAAAAAATAAAAGAGTTAGTAGTAGTTCCTACAACATGTGGTACAGGTAGTGAAGTAACAAATGTAGCCATTGCAGAATTAAAATCCAAGCATACTAAAAAAGGGCTTGCAGTAGAAGAAACTTATGCAGACTATGCAGTCTTAATTCCAGAGACAGTAAAGGGATTACCTTATAAATTCTTTGTTACAAGTTCAGTAGATGCTCTTATACATGCAATTGAGTCTTATCTTTCTCCAAAAGCAAGTCCATTTACAGAAATGTATTCTTTACAAGCAATAAAAATGATTATGGATGGGTATAAACAAATAGTTGAAAAAGGTGATGAGGAGAGATTTAATCATCTTAAGGATTTTGTTCTTGCATCAAATTATGCAGGAATCGCTTTTGGAAATGCTGGTTGTGCAGCAGTTCATGCTCTATCTTATTCAATTGGAGCAGCTTTCCATGTTGCTCATGGTGAAGCAAATTATCAGTTCTTTACTGAAGTATTTAAGATGTATTCTAGAAAAAATCCTGATGGAAAAATTACGAAATGTACAAAAATTTTAGCAGATGCTCTTGAATGTGACCCTAATTGTGATGTTTATGGAGAATTAGAAAAGTTTTTAAATAAATTAATAACTAAAAAAGCCTTAAGAGAATATGGAATGGTAGAAAGTCAAATAGATGAATTTACAGATAGTACAATAGCTAATCAACAAAGATTACTTGCTAATAACTATGTAGAGCTTAGCAGAGAAGAAATAAGAGAGATATTTGTAAATCTTTATTAATATAAATTTTCATCAATATGTATAGCAAAGATAAACAATGCTAATTATATTTATATAAAAATAAAAATGAGGGAACTTAAATTTAATTAAAGTTAAGTTCTCTTATTTTTATATGGAGTTAAATATAAGTATATTTTTAATTTAAAATATACCTATATTTAAGTCTATTACTTTATTTGAAATAATTTGTAGAAATTCAAATTCCTTGACAGTAATAAGTAAGTAATTGTATAATCAAACTGCAATATATTAATAATATTAATGAAAATGAAAGGATATAAACTATGTATAAATCAGAAAATTTTTCCAAAAAATCTGTGTTGATAAATTCATTTTTAAGTAAATTTTTAAAAATAGTTGGATGGGGTTTAGTAGGTTTATTTACATTATCTGCCTTAGTACTTTCAACTATTTCTATTATAATTGGATGGGCTGTAATACTTCCTATTCAAGTATGTGCAGTGTTTTTAATTATAGGTGGTGTTTGTATTTTTAAAGGAAAGAGATTAGGAGACCAAATTTCTCGTTATAAAAAATATTGTACAATCATAAGTAATAGGAATATTATTCCAGTAGAACTTATTGCAGAAAGTACATCTAAGTCATTAAATTTTATAATAAAAGATGTACAAAAGATGATAGACAAAAACTACTTTATAAATACTTATATTGATAAAAGAAGTAATCAAATTGTGTTGACAAATGAAGATTTTACTCCGCCAAAATATGAAGATGTAGCATATGAAGTTAAAGAAGAAGAAAAAACTGATGAAGTTAATGAAGTTGATAAAATTATAAATACTGGAATGAATTATTTAACACAAATAAAAGAAGCTAATAAAAATATTAAATCGGAATCAATGTGCAATAAAATTGTACAAGTAGAAGATGTTACAAGTAAAATATTTGATGTTGTAAAACATGACCCATCAAAACTTACTCAAATACAAAAATTTATGGACTATTATCTTCCAACTACTTTGAAGTTATTGAATTCATATCATACATTGGAAGAACAAGGTATAGATAGAGAAAATATAACAACAACTATGGAAAGTATTGAAAATACAATGAGTACAATTGTAATAGCTTTTGAAAATCAATTAGATTATCTATTTGAAGATGAAGCAATCGATATATCTACAGATATTACTGTTTTAGAAAACATGTTAGTTCAAGAAGGATTAACAAGTGGTAAATTTTAACTTCAATATAAAAAATATTCTGTTATTTTTGAACAATTAAGTAGTTATAGAGTATGGAATATGCAGTATATAAGTTAATAAGTACTTTATAAAGGAAGAGGAGAGAAAGATATAATGAATAATTTAGATGATATACCAGTTATGCCAACTTTAACACTTGACCCATTTGCAGAGGAATCAAATACAAGTGATATAAATAATTCTGACCTATTAATGAAAAAGGATGAAAAAGACCCAGAAGAAGAAAAGCTATCTGAATCTGAACGTAAGATGGTGAAGGAATTTGCAGAAAAAATAGATATTACAAATACAAATATGATTTTACAATATGGAGCTGGTGCTCAAAAAAAGGTAGCAGGGTTTTCTGAAACAGCTCTAAAGAGTGTTAAGACTAGAGATTTAGGGGAAGTTGGAGATATGCTTACAAATCTAGTTACTGATTTAAAAGCATTTTCAGCAGACGAAAAAGAACAAGGTGGTTTTTTAGGAATCTTTAAAAAGGCAAATAATAAAATCTCAAATCTAAAAACTAAGTATGATAGTGCAGAGGTAAATGTAGACAAAGTAAGTAAAGAACTTCAAAAACATCAGGTTAAAATCTTAAAAGATATAGCTATGCTTGATAAGATGTATGAGCTGAACTTAGCTTACTCAAAAGAACTTACTATGTATATTATAGCAGGAAAACAAAAGCTAAAAGATATGAAAGAATATGAAATGCCAAAATTAAGAGAAAAGGCTAGTTTATCTGGTTCAACAGAAGATGCTCAATCTGTGAATGATATGGTTTCGCTTTGTGACAGATTTGAAAAGAAGATTCACGACTTAGAATTAACTAGAATGGTATCTCTTCAAATGGCTCCACAGATAAGACTAGTTCAAAATAGTAATAATTTAATGGCAGAGAAGATTCAATCAACTATAGTAAATACAATTCCATTATGGAAAAATCAAATAGTACTTGCCCTTGGGATTTCTCACTTAAATCAAGCCATGAAAGCTCAACGTGAAGTTAGCAATATGACAAATGAGCTTTTATTAAAAAATGCAGAAACTCTAAAGATGGGTACAATAGAAACAGCAAAAGAATCAGAAAGAGGAATTGTAGATATAGATACAATTAAGAAAACTAATCAATCTTTAATATCAACTATTGATGAAGTAGTTAAGATACAACATGATGGTAGAATAAAGAGACAAGAAGCAGAAGTTGAACTATCAAAAATAGAAAATGAACTTAAAAGTAAGCTTCTTGAATTTACAGTTAAATAAAAGCTTATATTAAAATAAAAAAGTGTAGCTGATTTTATAATCAACTACACTTTTGTTTATATTATAAATTTCTATTATCTTTTAACATAACATCATGAGCTCCACCTTCAACTATACTAGTAGAAGATACAAGTGTAAGTTTAGCATTCTTTTGAAGCTCAGGTATGCTAAGAGCTCCACAGTTACACATAGTAGAACGAACTTTACTTAAAGAAAGAGTTACATTGTCCTTTAAAGAACCAGCATAAGGTACATAAGAGTCAACACCTTCTTCAAAAGAAAGTTTCTTATCTCCACCAAGGTCATATCTTTGCCAGTTTCTAGCACGTGCAGAACCTTCTCCCCAGTATTCTTTCATGTAACTACCATTTATGTTAACTTTGTTAGTTGGACTCTCATCAAAACGAGAGAAGTATCTACCAAGCATTATGAAATCTGCACCCATAGCTAAAGCTAAAGTTATATGATGGTCATAAACGATACCACCATCAGAGCAAATTGGAATATAAATACCTGTTTTTTCAAAGTACTCATCTCTAGCTTGTGCAACTTCAATTATAGAAGTGGCTTGTCCACGTCCTATACCTTTTTGCTCACGAGTAATACATATAGAACCACCACCAATACCAACTTTAACAAAGTCAGCACCAGCTTCAGCTAAGTAAAGGAATCCTTCACGGTCAACTACATTTCCAGCTCCAACCTTAACTGTATCACCATATTTTTCACGAATAAAATCAAGAGTTATTTTCTGCCATTCAGAAAAACCTTCTGAAGAATCTATACATAAAACATCAGCACCAGCTTCAACTAAAGTAGGAACACGTTCAGCAAAGTCTCTAGTATTGATACCAGCCCCAACTACATATCTTTTAGAAGAATCTAAAAGTTCAAGTGGGTTTTCTTTATGAGAAGAGTAATCTTTACGGAATACCATATAAACAAGATTACCATTGTCATCAAGTACAGGAAGAGAATTAAGTTTGTGGTCCCATATAATGTTGTTTGCTTCTTTTAAAGTAACATCTTTGTTAGCATAAACAATGGATGACATAGGAGTCATAAATTCACTAACTTTAGTATCTAAATCCATACGACTTATACGATAATCACGACTTGCGACAATACCTAATAATTTACCAGTTGAAGTTCCGTCTTCAGTAACAGCAACTGTAGAATGTCCAGTTTTTTCTTTTAATTCAAGTATGTCTTTTAGTGTATTCTCAGGTTTAATATTTGAATCACTTACAACAAAACCAGCTTTGTGAGACTTAACACGTGCTACCATAGCAGCTTCACTTTCAATACTTTGAGAACCGTATATAAATGAAATACCACCTTCTTTAGCAAGTGCAATAGCCATCTTGTCATCAGAAACAGATTGCATAATAGCAGAAGTCAAAGGGATATTCATATAAATATCTGCTTCCTCGCCTTTTTTAAATTTAGTAACAGGTGTTTTTAAACTTACATTAGCAGGTATACAATCAGTAGAAGAGAAACCTGGAACAAGAAGGTATTCACTGAAAGTATGTGATGGTGTATCAAA
Organism: Clostridioides sp. ZZV14-6387; assembly: GCF_020657835.1. Lineage (NCBI taxonomy): Bacteria > Bacillati > Bacillota > Clostridia > Peptostreptococcales > Peptostreptococcaceae > Clostridioides > Clostridioides sp. ZZV14-6387. The sequence continues at coordinate 118,716 of NZ_JAGWCW010000008.1, read as the reverse complement.
ATAAAACGCCATTTTTTAATCACTCCTTATATTTTTATACTTTTTATAATTGATAGTATTAATTATAACTTATTCTTTAATTTTATTAAAGTATTTTGTCAAATATTGAGATTTTTGAAAAATTTAAACTATTTTAATTGAATTTGTTTAATATATATTGCTTTATAGGGTAAAATTGTATATTAAATAATGTTTAATGTTGTATAGTAGCTAATTAGAAATTAATATCTAATTAGCTATACATTGTACTTATACACCTTATGTTGAGAATATTTATATAGAGCGTACAAATTTCAAAAGCACAGGTCAAATAAGTCTATATTAGTATATCCAAAAGTACCTCTAATAAAATTATTTAATTGAATTATTATTGGTTTTTATATTAAATTTAAATATTTTATAAAAATAGTATTATTTGCAACACTAGATACTCTAAAATACTACATAAATAAAGTTAAACAAAAACTAAAATGACAAATGTCATTATCTTAAGTGACATAGAAACGATTTCTTAAAGTTGTTACTAGAAAATATAAACTCTATAATAAAAGTATAACAAAAGGGAATCATATCGATATAGAATATAATTCAAATGGAGGTAAAATTATGAGCAGTTCTAATCAATCGACAATAAAGACATCTATACAGAGAATAGGAAAATTTTTAAGTGGTATGGTAATGCCAAATATAGGAGCTTTTATAGCATGGGGTCTTATAACAGCATTATTTATACCAACAGGATGGATGCCTAATGAAAAGTTAAGTACTCTAGGTGACCCAATGATAAAATACCTTTTACCATTATTGATAGCTTATACTGGTGGTAAGGCAATCGCTGGACAAAGAGGCGGAGTAATAGGTGCAGCAGCAGCGATGGGTGTAATCGTTGGAGCTGATATACCAATGTTTATCGGAGCTATGATAATGGGACCATTTGCAGGATGGATAATCAAGAAATTCGATAAATTTGTAGATGGTAAAATCCCAACAGGATTTGAAATGTTAGTAAATAACTTTTCAATAGGTATAATAGGTATGCTTCTTGCAATATTAGGATTCTATGCAATAGGGCCAGCAATAGTAGCAGGTACAGCTCTTATAGAATCTGGAGTTCAATTTATAGTTAGCAAAAGTTTATTACCTTTAGTTTCAGCATTTATAGAGCCTGGAAAAGTATTATTCTTAAACAATGCAATAAATCATGGTATATTAGGACCTATAGGTATAGCTGAAGCAAAAGAAGCAGGTAAATCTATAATGTTCTTATTAGAAAGTAATCCTGGGCCAGGTCTAGGAGTTCTATTAGCATACTGGATGTTTAGTAGAGGAAGTGTAAAACAGTCAGCGCCAGGAGCTGTAATAATACATTTCTTTGGTGGTATACATGAAATCTACTTCCCATATATATTAATGAATCCAGTTCTAATATTAGCTACAATGGCAGGTGGAGCAGCAGGAATATTAACTTTCTCAATATTAGGAGCTGGGCTTGTAGCAGCACCATCACCAGGAAGTATATTTGCACTTATGGCACTAGCACCAAAGGGAGGATTACTTCCAGTATTAGCAGGGGTTGCAGTGGCAACAGCTGTATCATTCTTAGTAGCAGCACCATTTGTTAAGAAAGCTTCAGCAAATCAAAGTGAAGAAGAGGGTACTTTAGAAGAAGCTAAAGCAAAAATGAGTGACATGAAATCAGCAAGTAAAAATTCTGATAAAAACATTGATGAAAAACAACTTGAAGTGAATGAAATTAAGAAGATTGTATTTGCATGTGATGCAGGAATGGGTTCTAGTGCAATGGGAGCTTCTAGATTTAAAAATAGAATAAAAAACTTAGATTTAAGTATAGAAATTACAAACTCATCTGTTGATAACCTTCCAGATGATACACAGATAGTAGTAACTCATAATACACTGGTTGAAAGAGTAGCTAAGAATAATTCAAGTGTTGAGATAGTTTCAATAAACAACTTTTTAAATGACCCAAATTTAGATGAATTATTTAAAAGATTAGAGTCTAAATAAAAATAAAAAGTACCACTGATTAGGAGTGGATAATTTGAAAAAAAAGAAGATTACATCTAGACAAAAAAAGATAATACTAATGATAGTAGAAAATTCAAAAAAAAATATTCCAATAACTATCTCTGAGATTGCAGGTGAGTTAGATTTAAGTTCAAGAACTGTGCTTAGAGATATGTCTGGAATTGAAAAATGGTTTGATGAAAATGATTTTAATTTTGTAAAAAAGCCAGGTGTTGGGTTAATCTTAGAAGAAAATATAGAAAATCAAAACTTTATAATTGAGTTATTAGAAGAAGAGAAAATAGAAAAAGAATATAGTAAGGAAGAAAGAAATTTAATTATATTATCAAAGCTACTGATTTCTAACGAGCCAGTAAAATCTTATTATTTTGCCAAAATATTAAAAGTATCAGAAGGGGTACTGAATAATGATTTTGCCTCAGCAAGCAAATGGCTGGAAAGATTTGATGTTGAGCTTGTTAGAAAACCAGGGCTTGGTGTGTACTTAAAAGGTCAAGAAAAAAGCTTTAGAGAAGCTTATGTAAATCTTATATATGATTCATTCAATGAAAAAGAAATATTAGATATGGTCAGAAATATAAGTGAGAACATACAAACGGATAAAGCAATAGAAATTTTAAGTGAAAATAGACTTTTAAACTTAATGGACAGGTGCATAATAAGAAAAGTTGAAAGTACATTAACAAAGAAGCTTTCAGATTTAGATGTAAATTTAGCTGATAGTGCATATATAGGTCTTGTAGTTCATATCTCATTGGCTTTACAGAGAATAAAAAATGGTGAAAACATAACTATGGACCAAGAGTTTCTAAAAGAATTATCTATGACAGAAGAATTTAGATTAGCTCAAGAAATTGTAAAGGGTATGGAAATAGACTTTAATATGGACATACCATTAGATGAGGTTGGATATATAACTATGCATATCAGAGGTGCAAAGCAAAGGTCATCCTCAAATCATAAAGCTTTAAACTTAGATGATATAGAAGTAATGGATATTACAAACAAGATGATAGATTTAGCTGAAGATGAATTTAAAATAAGTCTTAAAAATGATGAAAGATTGTTTAAAGACTTGGCTAATCACTTAGGTCCTTCTATAAATAGATTAAATATGGGCTTAGAAATAAGAAATCCTCTTTTAGAAGAAATAAAAACTAAGTATTCATATGCCTATAATGGTGTTGAAAAAATTTCTAAAATTATAAAAGACAAGTTAAATGTAAATTCAATACCTGAATCTGAAATAGGATATATTGCAATGCATTTTGCATCAGCCATAGAAAAAAACCTAATGATGTATACCAATATAAATATTGTTGTAGCATGTCCAACTGGAATAGGTACTTCAAGGTTCTTATCAACTAAGATTGAAAATAAGTTTCCTAACTTAAACATACTTGAAACCATCTCAGCTATAAACATAGATGAAGAGTATTTAAGGGAAAAAGATGTAGACTTAATTGTGTCCACAGTTGAGTTAAATACAAACTTAGATTATATATGTGTAGGTCCATTTATGAGTTTAGAGGATGAACAGATAATCAAGGAAAAAATAAAATCTATAGCTCAAAATAAACTAATTAATTTAAATGTAAAAACCGATACTAAAAATAAGAATAAAGTTTATGAGCAGATAACAGAAAGTATGAATATAGGAAAAGATATTCTTCAATTTTTAGAGGAAGTTCAATTTGAAAAATTTAAAAGTAAAGATTTAAGTGAGCTTATTGTAGATTCATCAAAGATATTTGCAAAGTCTAGTGAAGATATAATATCTATAAAAGAAGCATTAGAAGAAAGATTAAAAATCTCAATTCCATATATAGAAGAATCAAAAATTTTATTGTTGCATTGTATGAGTGAAAGAATAGATATTATGAAGTTAGCAATAATAAAGTTAGAAAACAAAATCATGCTAGATTCAAATGAAGAAATAGATAATGTAGTCTTTATGTTGCTTCCTAAAAATTCACCTAGCTATCAAAGACAAATAATGAGTGAAATAAGTGGTTCACTAATCGACAATATAGTTTTTACTAATAAAATAAATAAATTTTCTATAGAAGAAATGATATTAGAAGTAAAAGATATAGTTTTTAATTTTTATACAAACAGATTAAAAACATTTATAGATAAATAAAATTAATATTAAAAAAGGAAGGTTGATATTATGAGTAAAGTATTAAATGAGAATAATATATTTTTAGGATTAGATAGTGTTTCAAAGGAAGAAGCGATAACTTTAGCAGGAAGAAAATTAGTTGAAAATGGATATGTAAAAGAAGAATATATACCAGCTATGTTAGAAAGAGAAAAAGTAATGACTACATATATGGGAATGGGTGTTGCTATTCCACATGGTGTAAATGAAGCTAAAAAAGAAATTTTATCTTCAGGAATAGTTATATTACAATTTCCTAATGGCATAGATTTTGATGGAGAAAAAGCTTACTTATTAATAGGAATAGCTGGTGTTGGAGATGAACATTTAGAGATATTATCTAATATAGCAATCGTTTTGGATGATGATTTAACAGAAAGACTAAAAAATTCAAATGACAAACAAGCTTTTATGGAAGCTTTTGCCAACTAATCTTAGGAGGAACTTAAAATGAAAAAGGCAATTCAGTTTGGAGCAGGAAACATTGGAAGAGGATTTATTGGAGGTTTATTAGTTAAATCAGGTTATCATGTAGTATTTGCTGATGTAAATGAAGAAATATTAAATTCGATAAATAAAGATAAAAAATATACTATACACATAAGAGATGTGGAATGTATAGATGAAGTAATTGATAATATAAGTGCAGTTTCATCTATAAAAGAAGAAATAATAGATGAAATTGTAGAAGCTGAAATAATAACTACAGCAGTCGGACCTTTAGTTTTAACTAAAATAGCTTCTACAATTGCAAAAGGTATAAAAACTAGAAAAGAAAAAGGCTTAACAAGTAAATTAAATATAATAGCTTGTGAAAATGCAATATATGCAAGTTCTTCACTAAAAGAGGAAGTTCTTAAGTATTTAAATAAGGAAGAAGTAGACTATTTAGAAATGTATGTTGGTTTTCCAAATTGTTCAGTTGATAGAATAGTTCCTCCAGGCAAAAATGAAAATCCTCTTGATGTAACAGTTGAGAATTTCTATGAATGGAATGTTGAAAAACAAGGATTTAAAGGAGATATACCAAATATAGTTGGAATGAATTTAGCTGAGAATCTTATGGCTTATATAGAACGTAAGTTGTTTACACTAAATACAGGACATGCTATAACAGCTTATATAGGATATTTAAAAGGATATAAGACTATAGAAGAAAGTATAAAAGATGAATACATTTGTAATATAGTTAAAAACGCTATGGTAGAAAGTGGAGAAGGTTTAATTAAAAAATATAACTTTGATTCCAAAGCACACTATAAGTATATTGAAAAGATTCTAAATAGATTCAAAAATCCATATCTTAATGATGATGTAGTTAGAGTTGGAAGAGAGCCACTTAGAAAATTAAGTGACAAAGATAGATTGATTAAACCTTTAATGACAGCAAAGTCATATGGATTATCAGTTGACAATCTGATTCTTGGAATAGGTGCAGCACTTCATTATAATAATAGTGAAGATGCTCAAAGTGTTGAATTACAAGAATTGATAAAGTCTGATGGAGTAAAAAAAGCCATTGCTAAAATAGCTAATATAAATGATGATGAACTTTTAGATAATATTGAAAAAAGCTATGTATCTATGGAAAATTTGTAAATTTGCTTGAAAAAATTGAATTCTTATAAATTATTTATAGGATATTATTCTACACAGTTTGAATTATTTGTTGAATAATAGAGAATTATAATATATAATTAAAAAGAATAAATTAATATATTTACCTGTATATTTTTGATAATATGGTTCAAATGTTTCTACTAAGCTACCATTAATAGCTTGACTACAGGAGTGAAGAAGATATAGTTTATACTTATTTTAAATTATATATTAAGTTAATTACTTTGAATTTTAAGCTCCTGTCTATGATATAGACAGGAGCTTTTTTAGTATTTTAATATAAGATACTGATAATACATAGCAAAATTAAAGCAAATATAATTTTTTGTTAATATAATTTTTAATTTTAGAAAGGGTTAGGTGGGAGTCCAATGAAGGCTTTACAAGAGAAGATATTGAGAGAAGGCAGTGTTTCAGGAAATGATATACTAAAGGTTGATAGCTTTTTAAATCATCAAATTGATGTAGCTTTTTTAAATGAAATAGGAAGAGAGTTCAAAGAGAGATTTAAAGGAGAAAAGGTAGATAAAATATTTACAATAGAGGCTTCAGGAATAGCTATAGCATCAATTGTTTCACAGTATTTTGACAATGCACCTGTAGTATTTGCAAAAAAATCAGAATCTAAAAACTTGGATAAAGATGTATATGAAACTAATGTATATTCATTTACTAAGGCAAAGGAATACTCAGTTAAAGTTTCTAAAAAGTATATAAATAAAGGTGAGAAGATACTAATAGTAGATGATTTCCTTGCAAATGGAAGAGCTGCTCTTGGACTTAAAGATTTAATTGAGCAGGCAGAGGCAAGCCTAGTTGGAGTAGGAATAGTTATTGAAAAAGGCTTCCAAGCTGGGGGGGCGCTTTTAAAGGCTAATAATGTAAGACTGGAGTCTTTGGCAGTAGTTGAATCTATAGATAATGGAACTGTAAAATTTAGGTAATTTATGATATTATATACTTGTGTTTAGCACGTATTTTAATTATGTAATTATGGAGGATTTTTTAATGAGATTTTTTATAGACACAGCCAATATTGAAGAGATAAAAGAAGCAAATGATTTAGGTGTGATATGTGGAGTGACTACTAATCCATCACTAATAGCTAAAGAAGGTAGAGATTTTATAGAGGTAGTTAAAGAAATAAGCGAGATAGTAGATGGACCAATAAGTGCAGAAGTAATAAGTTTAGAGCATAAAGGAATGATAGAAGAAGCAGAAAAGTTATCTAAGATACATAAAAATATAGTTATAAAAATACCTATGACAGCAGAAGGTTTAAAAGCAGTAAAAGTACTATCAAGCAAAGGTATAAAGACTAATGTTACACTTATTTTTTCTGCTGGACAAGCTCTTTTAGCTGCTAGAGCTGGTGCTACATATGTAAGTCCTTTTGTTGGAAGATTAGATGATATATCACAAAATGGTCTTGATTTAATTGAAGAAATCGTTGATATATTTAGTGTAAATAGTATTGAGGCTCAAATAATAGTTGCTAGTGTTAGAAATCCAATACATGTTTTACAAGCTGCGAGAATGGGAGCAGATATAGCAACAGTTCCTCTTAAAGTTATAAACCAAATGATTAAGCATCCTTTGACAGACAAAGGAATAGATAGCTTTATGAAGGATTGGGAAGGTGCGTCTTTAAAATTATAATTACAAAGTGTGATTATGAGTATATTAAAGAGGTTATTATGGAAATTCTAAGTAATAAGGCTAGGCTATTTTGCCTAGTCTTATTTTGGTGTATAATATATTGAAATAGATTAATTTTTTAAGTGAGGAGGCGAAAGATGGATAAAATATTAAGAGAAATAGAAAGAGAAGACAAAAAAAATCCATATACTGACCAAGAACTTGCTGAAATGTTAGATGTAGCTAGGTCTGAAGTTATAGCAGTAAGAAAAAAAAATAATATTTTAGATTCAAGAGAAAGAAGAAAAAAAATCTTAATAAAAGATATATCAAAAATTGTAAGTGAAAACCCTCAGATGTCTGAAAGAAAAATAACCGAGATATTAATAGATAATGGATATAACATATCAAGAAGTGCAGTGTCAAAATTATTAAAAGAAGAAAATTTAAATCAGTCAAAGGGTGGTATTAAAGATAAAGACTTAGCATCATCAGGAAAGTATGTAAAGGTAAGTAAAGTTGTAGAAGAAGATGGATTTGAAGACTTGATAGGTATAAAGGGAAGCCTAAAAGAAAAGGTAAACTTAGCTAAGTCAGCAATAATGTATCCTCCTAATGGTCTTCACACTATAATATATGGAGAAACAGGTGTAGGAAAAAGTGAACTAGCCACATGTATGTATAAATATGCTGTGAAAAATAATATCAAAGAAGAAAATAGCCCATTTATAGTATTTAACTGTGCAGATTATGCAGAAAATCCTAATTTACTGATAGCTCAACTTTTTGGAGTAGTAAAAGGTGCATATACAGGTGCAGATGCAAATAGAGAAGGTCTTGTAGAAAAGGCTGATAATGGAATTTTATTTTTAGATGAAATTCATAGATTGCCTGCTGCTGGGCAAGAGATACTATTTTCATTAATAGATAGAGGTGAATTTAGAAGATTAGGAGAAAGTAGTTCTACTAGAAAGGCAAATGTTCTCATAATAAGTGCTACAACAGAAAATCCAAATTCTAATTTACTTCAGACTTTTAGAAGACGTATACCAATGGTAATAAATTTACCTAATATGAGTGAAAGACCAAAATCTGAAAGATATGAGATAATAATAAAGTTTTTTGAAAGAGAAGCAAAAAGAGTAAACAAGAATTTTATAATAACTAAAGAAGTTATGTGCGCACTAATGAATTATAAGTGTACTGGAAATATAGGTCAGTTAAAGAGTGATATACAAGTAACCTGTGCTAGGGCTTTTAGTAAGTCAATATTTTCTAGTGATAAGGTAATTATAGATTTAGATAGTTTAAGGGATTATATAAAAAGTGGGTATTATGATTGTAATTGTGAAAATGAAAAGTATTCTGAGTTCTCAGTTGAAGATATATATATAGATATTAGTGAATTGGTTAGTGGAAAAAATAGAATTTTATCAGATAATGAAATAAGTGAGATATACAATTATGCAGAAAAAGAACTTAAGGTTCTGGAGAGTAAATGTTTTTCTGAAGAAGAATTAAAAAATGCATTTATAGAAAAGTTGGATAAAAAGTTTAATGCTATTAAAAATAATAAAAACTTGTCTGACAGAAGAAGCAGAATAGACTGGGGTGGACAATTAAAAGAGTCTACACTTGAGATAATGGATAAGGTAATAATATTTATTAAAGAGCAGTTTAAACATGTAAATCAGGGACTATATTTAGCTCTAGCAATTCATATCGAACATGCTATAGGAAGGATAAAAGATGGAAAAACTATAATAAATCCAAGTCTAGATAAAATAAAAGCATCAATGCCAATGGAATATGAGTTATCTAGATATATAATGGGTATAGTAGAAGACTTAACACAAGTAACATTTCCAGAAGATGAACTTGGATATTTAGCTTATTATATAAATAAATTTTGTTATAATGATGAAAGTATAAAAGATAAAGTAAAAGTAGTAATAGTTACACATGGTAAAGTTGGTATTGAAATGTCTAATGTCGTAAATCATATTCTTGGTATAGAGTGTACATTAGGTATAGAAATAGCACTTACAGATTCACCATCAGAAGGGATAGAACATGTATTAGTAGAACTTCAAAAGATAGAAGCTAGGAAAGGGATTCTAGTTCTAATTGATATGGGTTCTTTAGTAATTCTTGGTGATGAGGTTGAAAAAAGACTTGGAATTAGATGTAAAACTGTAAATAGAGTAGATACATTATTGGCAATGGAGGCAGGAAAACTTGCAACTATTGAAGGGAAAAGTTTAGATGGTATAATAGCAGATTTAAAGAAAAATAAAAATTATGCCATGATAAATACAAATAAGTTTAGTTATAGAAAAAATGAATATGGAAAGAAGAATGTAATTATTACATTGTGTTTGAGTGGTGTGGGTACCGCTTTAAACTTAAAGGAGCATATAGAAAAACAAATTAAGGAATATGATACTTCAATTGAAGTGAAGCCAATTGCTTTTTTAAATAATAATTTAGAAGAAGAGTTAAATGATATTGAAGCTGAATACAATATTATTGCTATCTGTGGAACTATTGATATAGATTACAAAAATGTACCTTTTATTTCTTATAATGAAGTACTTGGTAAAAATGGTATTAATAAAGTCTTAGAACACTTAAATAATAAACCGCCAGCTTTAAATAGTGACAATCAATTGAATAACTTAATACATGAAGATTTGATTTTATACAATTTTGAAGGAATTTCAAAGGAGTATATAATTGATACACTTGTTTCAAAGCTTGAAGAAGGTGGCTATGTAGACTCAAAGTATATCTTAAGTGTATATAAAAGAGAGGCTATGGGAAGTGTTGTGATGGGTTCAAAAGTAGCTGTACCACATGGACTTCCAGAAAACGTTATAAAACCTGCAATAGCCATAGCACGGTTAAATAAACCTATTGTATGGGATAATAAATTTATGGTAGATTTAGTAGTATTATTAGCCCTTAAAGAAAATAACAAAAAAGAGATACGAAGCTTGTTTTCAAAAATTAATGACCAGCATACTTTAGAAGTTCTATTAAATACTGAAGATAAAAATGAGATAAAAAAGATATTAAGTTAGCTCTTAATATAAAAATACAAAATAAAAATAATTAATTTTAGTAGGAGTTTGAAAAGAGATTATTCTATTTAATTAATTGTTCAACCTTAAAGTTAATACTATAAAATCAATTTATTTGATTTTATAGTATTAACCTTTTTTTATTTATGGATAACTTCTTATAAAATAATGTTTATTAATAGTGTTGTTATTTTATTTTTATAGTATTGTTATTATCTATTAAAAAATAAATATATTAATAAAATATAGGTAAATTATAAGTTTTTTGGGTATGTTTAGAAATATATGGTACATAGATTTCTAAAAAAATCAAGATATTATTATATATAAATATAAAAAATATCTAAACTATTCCAAAATTAAAATATAGAAGCTATAATAAGGATAGGTTACTATATTAAGAAATTAATGTCTAATTATTTTTAATCATTAATAGAATATTAAACAATCTTTTATAAATTATAAATTAATAAAAATAACTATTAAGCTTTTATTTTCAAAAAATGATTATTATGAGATTAGAAATGAATATATTAAATTCTTGTTTTCTTAAGTAGTATAGTAGAAGATAACGGTTTTTGTATAAATGAAGGTATTTAATTATTAATCTAAACTTGTATTATACAATAAATTACTTACTAAGTTTAAGTTAAATTCGGAAGTCTTTAATTATTAATACATATTTAGATTTATTATTCAAGGGGTATTATATGAGTGTAAAAAGAAAAACGTTAAACAGCACACAAATGGTTAGGACAATAGCGATAGTATTCATAGTTGTATGTTTTTTTATGGGTGTAATATGTTTTAAATACTATTGTAAATTGAGAAACACTGTGCAAGAAGAAAGTAGCAACTATCTTCAAGAAATATCTAATAGAATAGGTAGTAATGTGAGTAAGATTATTGATGACAGCTACTCTATATTAGATACAATAGCATTAATGATAAAAAATACAAATATAGATTCTTTTCAGAAAGCGAAACCTATAATGGATTCTCAAAAAAAATATTGGAATTGCCAAGATATTATGATGATTGATGAAAATGGAGTTGCGTATAATTCTGATGGCGAATCAGTTTCTCTTAGCAGTGATGCATACCTTCAAGATGCTGTCATAAATAAGAAAGAATCTATGTCTGTGTCACAAATGATAGATAATAAAGAATGTATAGTTTTTGCTGTCCCACTAGATAATGTGTCGATTGATAATAAAAATATAGTTGCACTTGCGATAAGTTATTCTCCTGAAGCCTTTGATAAAGTGCTATCTATGACTTCATTTAACAATCAAGCATATTCACATATTATCAATAAAGATGGTACAGTGGTAGTTCGTTCATCATCTCCTATTGCTGAAAAAACAGGGTATAATATACTGAACACTATAAGCCAATCTCAGTTAGATTCTAATAGTGACTTCAGCAAGATGAAAAATGATATAAACAATAATCTTAGTGGGCAAATTGGGTTTAAATTAAATGGTTCACACGAATATATGGTATATATTCCTATTGGACAGGAAAATTGGTATTTGTTAACTTTTGTGCCAGTATCTGTAGTAAATGCAAAATCTAACTTATTGTTAAAGATTACATTATTATTATGTGGTTTTATAACATTAGCATTTGCAATTCTTACAATAGCTTTGATAATATCTTTTTATCGACATAAGAAGAACTTAGAACAGATTGCCTATGTAGATACTGTGACTAAAGGAAATACAATACAGAAATTTTATAATATCTCAGATGACTTATTAAATCAATCTTCTGAACAATATGCACTTGTATATATGAATATTGAAAAGTTTAAAATGCTAAATGACCAGTTTGGAAGAAAAGCAGGAGATTCTATATTACGAGGAGTGTATGATGGTATAACCTCTCTTTTAGCTCCTAATGAATGTATGGGAAGATTGTTTGCAGATAACTTCTGTATACTCATATCATATAGTGAGGACTCTTCTCTTACTAGAAGATTTGAAGATTGGTATGATGCTATTATGAAAAATTCCGGAAAATATGGGTTTGAGTGGGCTTCTCTTTCCATACAATTTGGTGTTTTTATAATTACAGATACTTCTATGGAATTTCCGTACATGGCTGACCGCGCAAAACTTGCATTGCGTGATTCTACAAAAGATTTTAAAAATAATAAGATAAAGTATTCTATTTATAATGAAAAGGTTCGTCAACAATTAGTACGTGAAAAACAGTTAGAGGATATGATGGAAAGTGCCTTAGAAGAAGGAGAATTCCAAGTATATCTACAACCTAAATATATGACTGAAAATGAGAAAATAGGGGGAGCAGAGGCATTAGTTCGTTGGATTAGTAAATCAGAAGGTATGATTTATCCAGACGCATTTATCCCATTGTTTGAGAAAAATGGATTTATTGTAAATGTAGATTTATGGGTATTTGAAAATGTTTGTATGACTTTGCAAAGATGGCTAAATGAAGGTAAAGATTTAGTAAAAATATCTGTAAACTGTTCAAGGATTCAATTAAAAGATGAAAAGTTTTTAGATAAGTATTATGAAATTTTTTCACGTTATAGTGTGCCTTCACAGTATATTGAGATTGAGCTGACAGAAAATATGGTATATGAAGATACTGAACGTTTATCTGCCATTATTGATGAAATTCATTCAATGGGATTTGGATGTTCTATGGATGATTTTGGAAGTGGATATTCTTCACTAAATCTTATACAGGATATACCTGTAGATACATTAAAATTAGATAAGATATTTTTTAGAAATACTAAAAACAACTATGGTCGTACTAAGTCTGTAGTAAGCAGTATCATTGTTATGGCAAAATCACTTTCTATGACTACTGTGGCAGAAGGTGTTGAAGAGTATAATCAAGTAAAAATGCTAAAAGAAATAGGTTGTGACTATATTCAAGGATATGTATTTGCAAAACCAATGCCAATTTCAAATTTTGAAGAACTTTTATTTGGGTTACCAAAAAATGATGAGGAGTGATACTATATGTTACGATGTTTGAAGCTTAAATATTTAAGGCACTTTTATAAAATCAAACTATCTTTGGTATTAATTTTACTTAGTATTTTTGTAACTTTTATAACTTGTGGGTGTACAAAAAATGAAACAGAAGATATTCTAACACAAAAAGTAACCCAAGATAATCGAACTCCTATTACTATTTTGGTTAAGTATGCTTTTTCAATTAATAACTTTGAAAAAGCTGTTGAAAAAAAATTTCCTAATATTGATATTGTTCAAGTTGGGAACTACACAGCCAATACTACTTTAGCAGAGGAATATAAAGCACGTTTAGAGCATGATGATTTAACTGATATAGTTATGACTTGGCCACTAGATGTAGGAGAGGAATACTGGGATGACCGACTTATTGATTTATCTGGTATGACGTTTACCAGTAAGTATAATACATCAATGCTTAAGCCTATTACTAGAGATGGAAAGCTTTATTATTTACCAGGACCTGCAACTATACGTGCTATTGTCTATAATAAAACGTTATTTGAAGAAAATGGTTGGGATGTGCCTAAAAATTATAATGAATTCATTGAATTATGTCAAAAAATTGAGAAGACAGGTATGCGTTCCTTACAACTTAGTCTTGGAAATAAAGAAGTCTTGGATACACCATTTATTGGTTTTAACTATGCAAATAGCTTTAGTAAACCTGAAGATGCTAAATGGCTTGATAATTATAATAATGGAAGTGGAAGTTTTGGTGATCATTTCAAACCTTCTTTGGATGTTTTTCAAGAACTTATCCAAAAAGGGGTACTGAAGAAGAATGACTTAAATCTACACTATCAAGATAGCCAAAATATGTTGTTTACTCGTCAATGTGCTATGACAGAAGACTCTAATTTACTGGCACGTTCAGCTTTTGAACAAACTGGGTCTACTGATGAATTTGCACTTATGCCGTTTTTTAGTCCTGGTGAAGATGGAGATTGGGCTAGATTATATATGGTTTGTTACATTGGTCTTAATAAGCATTTAACTGAATCAGAAAATAAAGAAAAATATGACTTAGTGATGCAGTTGATGAATTATATTAGTACTCCTGAAGGGCAAGAAGCATTATCTAGTGATGCTGGTGGCATGTTTTCAAGTTTAAAAGGGATGCCATTACCAAGTGAATCTGAAATAGAACCATTATTACCAGCTTTAAAACATGGACGATATGCTGTTTTTCCTACTTTTAAAAATATACAAGACTCATTGCGTGAAGGTCTTGCTGGAATGATAGATGGGACATTAGATAAAAATGATGTTATAAAAATGGTTGATAAACAGAACACATCTTCTTCAAAAGCTATAAGTCCTAAAGTAATTGGAAATGCTAAAAAAGATTTTTCTATGATTGAAACAGGAAACCTTATAACAGATGCTATGTGTGCGAAAAGTGGATGTGAAATTGCATTGTTTTTAGATAATGGTAAAGATGGACGCTATAATGGTAAGGGAGTTAGTGCTAAGCTTTATAAAGGTGATGTTACAACAACAGATATACAACGAATATTTCCTGATTTAAAGCATGGAGAGACTGGAACACTATGGAAGATAAGTATGACTGGTAAAGACCTCCTTAACACTTTAGAACACTCTATAACTGTGGATAACAACAATAGTGGATGGTTTTATTATTTCTCTGGGCTTAAAATGGAGTATTCTCCAACAGATAAACCAGGTAAAAGAATTAAAAAGATTACAACAGCAGAAGGAGATTCTATAGATTTAAACAAATCATATTCAATTGCTGTTATGGATTATAGCGTTCCAGACAAATATATTAAGAAGTGTGATAAGACAAATATTAAAATTACGGATATAATAACAGAATATATAGAAAAACAAAAAGGTGTTTCTCCTAGTGAAGACCAAAGATTTGTGATAGCAAATCCTTAACAACTTAACTTAATACATATGACAAATAATAATTTTTTTATATTAATTTATAATATTTTAGAATTATACAGATACATATAATTATGGGTTAATAAAGGACAGTACTAAAAGAGAAAATATGTATTATAATAGTTTATGCATAGACCAAATAAATAGGATTATCTAGTGAATATAAGAAATTAAAAACTGTAGACAGGAAAATACCAATAATATGGTATTATAGTGATTTTCTAATATTTAAGCAGGTGTTACAACAACATAAGAGTTGGCACCTGCTTTTTATATTAGATAAATTTGTTATTGAATTTTATAACATCTATACATACTTTCACCACTTTTAAAGGAGAATTTAAAATAAATTTTGTCATTAGAAAAGTCTTTTTCCATAGCTACTAAATCCTGGCTTTCTCCAGCTTTTCCTCCAGTACCAATCAAAAACACATTTTTATCACTATCTATTTCTTGAACTGACCCCATATATTTATAGTAGTCATCTATACTATATGAATTATATTCGGTAACTTTTTTATTTTCTTCATCCAATTTTATTTTAACAACTCTTGTAGCTTGATTTTTTACGCCATTATCATATAGAGTTATGTATCCATCTTCTGTAATTCTAGTATTATGTTGTCTTGAGAATTTTTGATTATCTGTTAAGTTAAACTCATCTCCCAATCCTCCTAATGTCCAAAGAATCTCTCCTGTTTTTCTATCTAATTTTATAACTTCATCTAGATTTCTAAATGAACAAATTAAGTTTCCATCATTTGGGTCAATAGCCATAGAATTAAAATGTACATAATCTAAAGCTGAGTCACTTTTTTGGCTAAAAGTATTGTTTTCAACGCTTTCTGAATATAGTTTTTGATTGTCAGTACTTTCCCACTGCCATACAACCTTTCCATCTTTTATCTCTTGTAATACACTATTTACTACATAAGGTGAATTTCCTTTACTTAAACTTGATGGAATATTTGTTGCTTTAACTTTTTGATAACTAGAAACAATATAGTGATTGTCATTTATATATATAAAATCATGATTTTCTAATTCAGTACCAGCATCTATATTTTTACTTTTTTCCATAGTAATTTTATTTATTTCATTATAGTTCTCATCTAAGATTACAAGATAAGTTGGTGAATATCCAACAGCATTTATTCTTTTTGTTGAATCTTTATCTTGTAGTAAGTACCCATATCTAATTTTACCATCCTCTGTAGTTATTTTTTTAAAGTCAAAAGGATTTGATTCAACCTCTTTATAAAAAATTATATTTCCATCATTGTTTAATTTAAATACAAAATTATGTTCTTCGTTGTGCGTAGTAAGATAATAATCACCATCATAAGGGCTATTTGCAGTAACATTATACTTTGGAAAGTTTTTTGAAAGAGAATTTATATAATAATTTCTGTATGAACTTTCATTTTTATACATAACAGATATTTTTATTTTTGAGGAACTACTTATTTCTTTCAATTCAAAAGTAGAGTTTTTAGATATATCGATTTCTTTGTCGTTTATTTTTACAATGCTTGCTTTATCATTGTTTTTTACTGCTATGCTATTTTGGGCAGTAGAATTAAGCTGCTTTACATTTTGACTATTAAAAATGCCTTCTTTAGAAAGTGTTATATCATAACCATTTATAGAGATATATAGCGTTGGTTTTGATTTGTTTTGATTTGCAAAGACTCGATTTACAAAAATTCCGAAAATGAATAATACACTGCATAAAAATACAATCTTAAATAAATTTTTTCTTTTCATAGTTTACCACCTTTTCATATTAAGTTTTCATGTTGACATCTTGATTTTATTACATGAATAAAGAAAATAGATGAATTTATTTATGCTAAAAATGAATTTTATTGGACAATTATATGAAAATTCATTCATCTAAAAATAGAATAGATGAAGAAAATATGAAAAAATAAACTATTTTTAGAATAAATAATTACATAAAAAGATTATTAAACATAAAAAACCATTAATAAAAAACAAAAAAATCATTTCTATAACAAAAAAAACCACAAAAAATATAAAAAAGTATGGTTAGTTAAGTGATTAACAAGTAAAAATTAAAATAAAAATTAAAAAAAATTTATCAATGAAAGTTGGGTAAAATCCTATAATAGAGTAGCATTTTAGGGAAAACATTTTCTTTTGTTTCACAAAAAAAGCCACTTTTTGGC
Organism: Clostridioides sp. ZZV14-6387; assembly: GCF_020657835.1. Lineage (NCBI taxonomy): Bacteria > Bacillati > Bacillota > Clostridia > Peptostreptococcales > Peptostreptococcaceae > Clostridioides > Clostridioides sp. ZZV14-6387. The sequence goes on along the minus strand of NZ_JAGWCW010000008.1, from coordinate 101,039 downwards.
ACGCGGCATGCTTTATATAAAGGCAAGAAAAACAAGATATAAGATAAGTGCAATTAGGAGGTGTAAATATGGAGTTTATAAATTTTGTAAGTGATAAAGTTATAAACCTTAAAATGGAGTGTAAAACAAAAGAAGATTTCTTTAAAGAAATACATAATAAAGTTTTTGAACTAGGCTTTGTAAAAGAAGAATTTGGAGAAAAAATATTAGGAAGAGAGAATGTATTTCCGACAGGTTTAAATTTAGGTGACTATGGAGTAGCCATACCACATACAGATGCAGAATATATAAAAGAGCAATTTATAGCAGTCTGTACTTTTAATGAACCAGTAGTATTTAGTTCTATGGAAGACCAAGATGAAAAAGTGCCTGTAAATTTAGCTTTTGTATTAGGTCTTAATCAACCACATAGTCAATTATCTGTATTAACAGAGTTGATGGGAATTATGCAAAATAAAGAGTTAGTTGACAAGTTAATAAATTCTACTGACAAAGAAGAAGTTTTAAAGACAATAAAGTCTTTATAAAAAAGAAATAAAAGTACTAAAAATAAAAAATAGAAAATAAAATCATTGGGAGGAAATAAAAATGAAAAAAATATTAGTAGCATGTGGAGCAGGAATAGCAACATCAACAGTAGTTTGTGACAAGGTAGAGAGATTAGTTAAGGAAAACAATATACAAGCAGAAGTTATACAATGCAAAATAGCTGAATGTGCAACAAAGCAAGATGGAGCAGACTTAATAGTGTCAACAACTATATTACCAACAACTTATAATATACCAGCAATAAAAGCAACAGCTTATATAACTGGAGTAAATACAGCAGCATTAGATAAGAAAATATTAGATGCTTTAAAATAATCCTATCATAAATACATTGAAATCATATTTTATAAAACAGAAAAAGGAGGATTTATAAATGGATAAATTATTAGCAGTAGTACAATACATTTTAAACATGGGACCAACAGTAATACTACCAATAACAATTGTAGTCTTAGGAATGATATTTAGAATTAAGTTTACAAAAGCTCTAAAGTCAGGTCTTACAATTGGTATAGGATTTGTGGGTATAAACTTAGTTGTAAACCTATTAACTTCAACACTAGGGCCAGCAGCTCAAGGAATGGTTGAAAGATTTGGACTTAACTTAACAGTAATAGATGTTGGTTGGCCAACAACAGCATCAGCAACATGGGCTTCACCAGTTGCACCAATATTAATACCAGTTTGTTTATTAGTAAACTTACTATTATTATACTTCAATAAAACAAAGATATTAAACGTTGATATATGGAACTATTGGCACTTTATAGTAGCAGGTGCAGTTGGATATATAGTAACAGGAAGTTACCTTTGGGCTATATTCTGTGCGATATTAATGGAATTATTAGTACTATTTATTGCAGAAAAAACAGCCAAAAACGTCCAGGAGTTTTATGATTTAGAAGGTATAGCACTACCAACTGGTTCAACAGCTTCATTTGCTCCACTTGGATATTTAGTAGGAAAATTTGTTGAAAAAATACCAGGAATAAATAAGATACAAGCAGACCCAGATTCTATACAGAAAAAGTTTGGTATCTTTGGAGAACCAATGATGATGGGTATTATATTAGGTATAATACTTGGAGCACTTGCTGGATATGATGTAGCAGGAATATTCAATGTAGGTATATCAATGGGTGCAGTAATGTTACTTATGCCTAGAATGGTTAGAATATTAATGGAAGGTCTAATTCCAATTTCAGAATCAATAAGAGATTTCTTACAAGCAAAATATGGAGACAGAGAACTTTATATAGGACTAGATGCAGCAGTAGCAACTGGGCATCCAGCAGTTATATCAACAGCTCTTATACTTGTTCCTATAACTCTATTCTTAGCAGTTATATTACCAGGAAATAAAGTTCTACCATTTGGAGACTTAGCGACAATACCATTCTATATGGCATTTATAGTATGCTTTAGAAAAGGTAATATAGTTCAGTCAGTTATAACAGGAACTATAGTAATAGCTATATCACTTTATATGGCTACAAACTTTGCAGATGTTCATACACAATTATTACAACAAGCAAACATGATGCCAGAAGGAACAACAATGGTTACAAGTATAGATACAGGTGGTAACTTGCTAAAATGGGGAATATTGAAATTATCTCAATTAGTTTCTTCATTTGGAATATTCTAATATGTAGTTAATAGAGATTACTCTTTTTTAGTAAAGTATGCGAAAATTTAACATTTAGCAGCTACTAGAAAAGAGTAATATTTTTTATAAAATTTTAAAAAATACAAAATACAAGAGGAGGAGATTTATCGTGAAAGCAGCAGTATTACATGGCACAAATGATATGAGATTTGAAGATATAGAAATAAAACCATGTGAAAGTGATGAAGTAAAAATAAAAGTTATGGCAGCAGGAATATGTGGGTCAGATCCTCCAAGAGTATTAAAACATTGGAAATATCCAGTTCCAGCTATACCAGGACATGAATTTTCTGGAGTAATTGCTGAAGTTGGTAAGGATGTAAAGAATGTAAAAGTTGGAGATAGAGTAGTTGCAATTCCTTTTATACCTTGTAATGAATGTGAATATTGCAAAAGAGGATTATTTTCACTATGTGATGACCATGGAATGTTAGGAGCTAAGACTTTTGGAGCTTTTGCAGAGTATGCAAATATAAAAGCTACAAATGTATTACCAATAGGAGACATGGATTTTGAAGATGCAGCTATGATAGAACCATTAGCAGTTGCTATGCATGGAGTACTTAATATAGGTGTTCAAGTTGGAGACACTGTAGCTGTAATGGGTAGTGGAACAATGGGACAATTAGTAATACAAGGACTTAAAATAGCAGGAGCAGGAAAAATTATAGCAGTTGACATATCTGAGAATAAATTAAGAGAATCAAAGGAATTAGGGGCTGATATAATAATCAATGCTAAAGATGTTAACCCAGTAGAAAAAATAAAAGAACTTACTGATGGAAAAGGTGTTGACATAGCTCTTGAATGTGCAGGTTCAAAAATAACTCAAGAACAGTGTTTACTTATAACTAAAAAGAAAAGTAAAATAGGATTTTTAGGAATAGCATACTCAGATATAACTTTATCAGAAGAAGCATTTGAAAATATATTTAGAAAAGAACTAGAATTAAAAGGTTTCTGGAACTCTTATTCTGCACCATTCCCAGGGCAAGAATGGACTAAAGGAATCAACCTAGTTAATGAAGGAAAAATAAAATTAAAAGAAATGGTATCTCATAGATTTTCCCTTGAAGACACTTACAAAGCTTTTGAGATGATAAGAGATAGAAAAGAAGAATTTAATAAGATATTAATTTTACCACAAGGGGTTGAAAAATAATGAAGGCAGTAGTTAAAACTAAACCAGGCTATGATAATGTAGAAGTCTTAGATGTAGAAGAGCCAAAAGCTACAGGAGACAAGGTTAAAATAAAAGTAGAATATAGTGGTATATGTGGTTCAGATATACATTCATTTAAAGGAGAATATGCAAATATAAAAGCTCCAGTAACATTAGGGCATGAATTTTCTGGAATTGTTGTAGAAATAGGAGAAGATGTTAAAAATATAAAAGTAGGAGATAGAGTTACATCAGAAACTACTTTTGCAACTTGTGAGAGTTGTATATACTGTGCAACTAAAGATTATAACTTATGCTCAACTAGAAAAGGTATTGGGACTCAAGTAAATGGAAGTTTTGCTGAGTATGTATTATCAAGAGAGGAAAGTATACATGTTCTTCCTGAAAATGTATCTTTATTATCAGCAGCTCTTACAGAGCCACTAGCTTGTTGTGTTCATGCAGCTCTTGAAAAGACCACTATAGAAAGTAATGATACAGTTTTAATAATAGGACCAGGACCAATCGGCTTATTATTAGCTCAAGTTGTTAAATCTCAAGGTGCTACAGTTATAATGTCTGGAGTTACAAAAGATAAAGAAAGATTAGAAATAGCTAAAAATCTTGGTGTAGATAGAACAGTAAATGTAATGGAAGAAAATTTAGCAGATGTAGTAAATGAAATGACTGATGGAAATGGAGTAAGTAAAGCCTTTGATTGTTCTGGATTTATGCCAGCAGTTAATGAAGCTTTAAGATTACTTAGAAAAAAAGGTACTTTTGTTCAAGTTGGAATATTTGCTAAGAAACTAAATGAAATGGACCAAGATGCAATAGTTCAAAGAGAATTACAATATATAGGAAGTAGATCACAAAAGCCTAGTTCTTGGATTATAGCATTGGATTTAATGAACAGTGGAAAATTAAATACAGAAGCTTTAGTTACGAGAACTGTTAGTTTAGACGAATTTAAAGAGGGTATTACAGCTTTAATGAACGGAGAAGAAATAAAAGTAGCAGTAAAATCTTAAAAAAACATTTGTATTATTTTAAAAAAAATTGTAAAATCTACTGTAGGATAAGAAATGTAAGGTCTTAAAAAATAACAGGAGGAAGAAAGTATGAGCACTCTTAGAGATCATTCTAATAACATTAGAAAAAACATAATAAAAATGGTTGCAGAAGCTAAAAGCGGACATCCAGGTGGTTCATTATCAATAGCTGACATATTGACAGTGTTGTATTTTGAGAAAATGAATGTATGTGTAGAAAATCCAAAAATGGATGATAGAGATAGATTTGTTCTATCAAAAGGTCATGCAGCACCAGCTTTATATGCCACATTAGCAGAAAAAGGATTTTTCCCAAAAGAAGAACTAATAACATTAAGAAAATTTGGTTCTAAATTACAAGGTCACCCAGACATGAAAAAAGTAGCAGGAATAGATATGTCTACTGGTTCTCTTGGTCAAGGTCTATCTGCAGCAAATGGTATGGCACTTGCAGGAAAATTAGATAACAAAGACTATACAGTGTATACTATATTAGGTGATGGCGAAATCCAAGAAGGTCAAGTATGGGAAGCTGCAATGACAGCATCACATTACAAATTAGATAATTTAATTGCATTTGTTGATTTAAATGGATTACAAATAGATGGTTCTAATGAAGAAGTAATGAATGTAAATCCAGTAGATGACAAATTCAAATCTTTTGGATGGAATGTAATGGTAGTAAATGGACATTCTTTTGAAGAAATAGGAAATGCAGTTGATGAGGCTAAAAAAGTTACAGGAAAACCAACTGTAATAATAGCTAAGACAGTAAAAGGTAAAGGTGTTTCATTTATGGAAAATAATGCTGCATGGCATGGAACAGCTCCAAATGCAGAACAAGCAGAACAAGCATTGAAAGATTTAGAAGGAGGTCTATAAGAATGGGAATAGCAACTAGAGAAGCTTACGGACAAGTGTTAAAAGAACTTGCAGAAAATAAAGATATAGTAGTATTAGATGCAGATTTAGGAAAAGCTACAAAAAGTATAACATTTAAAGAAGTTGCTCCAGATAGATTTTTTGATATGGGGATAGCAGAAGGTGACATGATTGGTACAGCAGCAGGTCTTGCTACTTGTGGTAAAATACCTTTTGCAAGTACTTTTGCAATATTTGCAGCAGGGAGAGGTTATGAACAAATAAGAAACTCTGTAGCATATCCAAATTTAAATGTTAAAATAGCAGCTACTCATGCAGGAGTAACAGTAGGAGAAGATGGTGGTAGCCATCAAGCTATAGAAGATATATCTCTAATGAGAGGTATACCAAATATGGTTGTATTAAATCCAGCAGATGCTTTAGAAGCAAGACAAGCTATACTTGCATCTATTGATTATAATGGACCTGTGTATATAAGATTAGGTAGAGCTGCAACTCCTGATATAAACAGTGAAAATTACAAATTTGAAATAGGAAAAGGAACTGTTTTAAGAGAAGGTTCTGATATAACAGTAATAGCTACAGGAATAATGGTAGCAAAAGCTTTAGAAGCAGCAGAAGAACTTACTAAAGAAGGTGTAAATGTAGAAGTTATCAATATGTCTACAATAAAACCATTAGATGAAGCATTGATAAAAGAAACTGCTAAGAAAACTGGAAAAGTAATTACAGCAGAGGAGCATAGCATAATAGGTGGTTTAGGTTCAGCTGTATGTGAAGCTTTAGCAGAAACTAAAGATGTAGTAATTAGAAGAATTGGTGTTAAAGATGTATTTGGTCAATCAGGTACACCAGCTGATTTATTAAAGCATTATGGATTAACTACAGAAGATATAGTAAAAAATATAAAAGAATTATTATAGATATAAATATATCTAATAATAAATTGATTTAATATAAATCAATTAAAGCTGTCTTAAAAATAGAAAGAAATTTCTACAATGGGACAGCTTTATTTTTACGGTAATTGAAAAATATTAAAAATGGAAATGAAAAATCATGAAAGAGGTGCTGTTTAATGAAGATATCTATTGGATGCGACCATGGTGGTTATGAATTAAAAGAATTTATAAAAGAAAACTTATTAAATAAAGGTATAGAAGTTGAAGATGTAGGTACAAATTCAAAGGAAAGTGTAGATTTTCCAATATATGCAAAGAAAGTAAGTCAAAATGTTCAAAGTAAAAAATCAGATTTAGGTATACTTTGTTGTGGAACAGGTATTGGTATGTCTATTGCAGCAAATAAGTTTAAAGGAATTAGAGCTGCTGTTGTTTCAGATTGTTTCTCAGCTCAAGCCACTAGAGAGCATAACAATACAAATGTACTTTGTTTAGGTGAAAGAGTTGTTGGAAAAGGATTGGCAATGAGAATTGTTGAAGAATGGTTAAATTCAAGTTATAATGGAGAAAGACATGCAAGAAGATTACAAATGATTGATGACATAGAAAAAGAAAACTTATAAGTATCTAAAATTTATAACAAGGAGGAAAGTTATGTCTATTATTTGTGCTTCAATAATGTGTGCAGACCAAATGAATTTAAAAAAGGAATTAGAAGCTCTTGAAGAAGCAGATGTGAAATTACTTCATTGTGATGTTATGGATGGAATATTCGTTAAAAACTTGGCTATGGGTCCAGAGCTATTAAAGTCAATAAGTGAAAATACAACAATACCTTTAGACATTCATTTAGCTACAGAAACTCCAGACAAGTATATCGATATGATGTCTTATATAAAGCCAAAATATATTTCTTTTCATGTAGAATCAAGTACAGATGTAAAAGCAGATATACAAAGGTTAAGAGATTATGGTATAGGGCCAGTCTTAGCAATAAGTCCTCAAACAAGTGTGGACAAAATAGAAGAATATATAGATTTAGTTGAGGGTATCTTAGTAATGACAGTAAATCCAGGATTTGCAGGTCAAAAGTTTAATCTTTCTGTATTGGATAAGTTGGATAAACTTACAGATATACTAAAAGATTATGATAATCCTCCATTTATAGAGGTTGATGGAAATATAAATAAGGATACTATCAAACTTATGAATGGTAAAAAAGTAGATATATACGTTGTTGGTACTTCAGCTTTATTTAATGACAAACCTCCAACTTCATATAAAGACAAAATAAAAGAGCTAAAGGAAAGTATAAAGTAACAATATAAATTTATAAGATGTTTCTGTTTCATAATGAAGGGCTTGAATAGAAACGATAAATTTTACAATATTTAATAAAAATTTTAGTTAAGTAAGGAGAATTTTTTATGGGAGACCTATATAAACTGCAAAATGGTACTGATATTAGAGGAATAGCATATGAAAATGATTCTAAGGAAGTTAATCTAACTGTAGAAGAAGTAAGAAAAATAGCTAAAGCGTTTCATATTTGGTTAAAAGAAAAGACTAAGAAAGAGAAAGTGACCGTTGCTATAGGAACTGATTCTAGGATAACAGGAAGTCAATTTAGAAGTACTGTTATTGAAACTTTGACTAATGACAATTGTAATGTAATTGATTGTAATATTGCCACAACTCCAGCAATGTTTATGACAACTATTATGGATGGATATAATTCTGATGGATCAATTATGATTACAGCTAGTCACTTACCATATTACTATAATGGTTTAAAGTTTTTTACAGAAAATGGAGGACTAGAAAAAACTGATATAAAAGAAATGTTGGATATAGCTGTTAAGAATGTTAGTGAAGATTGTAAAGAAGTTGGTAAAAAAGGTGAAGTTATAGTAAAAAATTTAATAGAAGACTATTCTAATTTATTAATAGATAAAATTAGAATAGGTGTAAATTCAAGTAAAAATTATGAAAAGCCTTTTTCTGGACTAAAGATATTAGTTGATGCAGGAAATGGAGCTGGAGGATTCTTTGCTGAAAAAGTTTTACACATACTGGGAGCAGATACAACAGGTAGTCAGTTTTTGAACCCAGATGGTATGTTCCCAAACCATATACCAAACCCTGAAAATAAAGAAGCAATGGAAAGCATATGTAAAGCTGTGCTAGATAATAAGAGTGATTTAGGAATAATATTTGATACAGACGTAGATAGAGCTGCTATTGTAGGTAAAAATGGAAAACCAATAAATAAAAATGCTCTTATAGCTGTTATATCATCAATAATATTAGAAGAACATCCAAAGACAGCTATAGTAACTGATTCTATTACTTCTGAAGGTCTTGCTAAGTTCATAAATGAATTAGGAGGAAGACATCATAGATTTAAAAGAGGGTATAAAAATGTAATAAATGAAGCTATAAGATTAAATAGTGAAGGCGAAGAATGCCATTTGGCTATAGAGACATCTGGACATGCAGCATTAAAAGAAAATTATTTCTTAGATGATGGAGCATACTTAATAGCTAAAATTTTAATAAAAGTAGCAAAATTATCCTTAGAAGGAAAGACTATAGAAGAATTGATAGAAAATCTTGAAGAAGCAAAAGAAGAAAAAGAAGTTAGAATAGGTATTAATAAAGAAGATTTTAGACCATATGCAGAAGATATATTAAAAGATTTAGATTCTCATGTTAGAAGTATTGATGGATGGTCTGTAGCACCAAATAATTTCGAGGGTATAAGAGTTAATTGTAATGAATCAAATGGTGATGGATGGTTTTTACTTAGAATATCACTACATGAACCATTACTGGCTTTAAATATTGAATCAAATAAGATTGGCGGAGCAGAACAAATTTATTCTAAGCTAAAAATTTTCTTAGAAAAATATGATTTAAAAGGTCTTTAGGATTAATAAAAAGCATATATTTATATTGAAGAATGGATGTAAATTTATACCTTAGATTACAAATATTACAAAATTGTAATCTAAGGTAACAGAGATGTAACTGATTATGGAAACTCTATGTGATATTATAAATACAGAGAGATGAAATACATGATGAATTATAGAGAAATATAATTTAAAATGTATTAATATCAAACCAAAAAGGTATAATCAAAAAATATGTAAATATAAACCCCAACATTTAGAAAAAGACCTCCAAGGAGGTTTTTTTCTTTTTTAAAACAAACATCAGATGTCATGATATAATAACCTTAGTAGAATGATAAGGGGATAATGATACTATGGGTAAAAGTGAATATATTAAGCGAGTTGAAGAATTTATAAATTCATATTTTGTAGAGAGAAATGTAAAAAAATGCATGTCTTTTTTTCATAAAAATATCTGTTGGTTTGGCACAGGAAAGTTTGAAGTAGGTAATAGTATAGAAGAGGTAGAACGTTTATTAGAGGCATATGTAAGACAGTCTCCAGAAGGTTTTAGCATAGAAAAATTATGGTTGGACAGTAGAGAATATTCAAAAAATTTACATATGGTATTTGGTGAATATTTGGTTGGTAAAAAAACTAAGAAAGGCTATAATTTTCAAGTAGAAATAAGAGTAACTTATTTATGTGTTGAATGTGAAGGAGAGATATTAATAAGTAGTGTTCATACTTCTGTTGCAAATGACTTACAGAAGGTAGGCGAATATTTTCCAATAAGTCTGATGGAAGCAGAAAATAATAGATTAGAAGCAATTGTTCATGAAAAAACTAAGGAAATAGAAGAACAGAAAGTTATGTTAATAGAAGCAAATAAAAAACTTCAGCAATTAGCCATCACTGATGAATTGACAGGTTTATTAAACCAGAGAGCAATTATAGGAAATATAAGAAAAATTATTAAAGAAAATTTAAAGAAATATGCAATAATGATAATAGATATAGATAATTTTAAAAGTGTAAATGATACTTATGGACATTTAGTAGGTAATGAAGTTATAAGAAAAGTAGGTCACATGGTTAAATCATTTGAATCTCATTATTTATTTTCTGGAAGGTATGGTGGAGATGAGTTTATTATCTTAACAGAGAACATAGAGAAAGCATTGTATATAGAATCTAAAGTTCATAGCAATTTACTTGAATATAACTTTGAAGGTATTGGACATAAAATAACTGTAAGTATTGGAATTTCTGAATGGGAAAATTTTAACTCCTTTGAAGTATTTTTAAGTGAAGCAGATAAGAAATTATATAAAGCTAAAAAATTAGGAAGAAATAGGACTATATATTAAAAATATGTGTATTGAGAGTGTTTTATAAGGTTGTAATTGGCAAGATAACTATCATCTAATGTGATATGATACTAGTCTGCAATTACAACCTTATATAGCCTTATATTAATTAACTTTTTTGAAAATGAGTACCACCTTAAACAAATCAGCATCAATAACTATTTGCATGTTTGCATTTTCTAATTCAATTATGTTTTGAGCTATCGACAAACCAAGGCCAGAGCCATCTGTTTTTCTAGCTATATCACCTCTTCTAAATCTTTCTAGTAGTTCTTCTGGTTTTAGATTTAGTTTATCATTTGAAATATTTTTAAATGTTAATATTATATTTTCTTTTTCTGTAAACATGTCTATATAAACTCTAGTGTTTGGCATAGAGTATTTTAATATATTATTAATTAGATTTTCAAAAACTCTCCAAGTTTTTTTCCCATCTATCATAGTAAATACAGAATGTTCTGGTGTTTTTATTATAAAATCTAAATTACTACTTTGAATTTTATCTTCAAACTCTACTGTACTTTGAATTAAAAGTTCTTTTATATCAGTTTTTGTTATATTAAATTCCACATCACCACTACTGAGTTTAGAAGCTTCAAATATATCTTCTATCAATAACTTTAATCTTTGTGCTTTTTTATCTAAAATATTTATATAGTCGTTTATAGTTTCTTTATCAAATTCATTATTTTTTAACATATCTACATAATTTAATATAGATGTAAGTGGAGTTTTTAAGTCATGAGATACATTTGTGATAAGTTCTGTCTTCATCCTTTCACTTTTTATATTAGCATCTACAGCAGTTTCAAGACCATCTGTTATAGTATTTATACTTTTGGCTAAAGTAGATATTTCATCATCTCCTATTACTTCTAGCTTGTATTTTAGATTTCCATTCTCAATATTTTTTACATTCTTTGATATATTATTTATGTAATTAAACTTAGCTGATAAAAAGTTGTATATATAAAAATGAAAAACTGTGTTTACAAGTGTAAATAAAATTACTATAGCTATTGCCTCAGCATAATATATATACATAAAGAATATCAAAACCAGATATTGAATAATAGCTTGTATAACTATAGATATTAAAAATACTAGAGCTAATTTTTTGTTTATAGTCTTTCTATTATACATACTAAGTAAGTTTGAAAAGAATACATATGTTATAGACATATCTTTTAGATTATAGTTATTATATTTAATATTTTCATATATTATGTAGACTATAGATATAATGATAAAATTGTAGATTATTAAATTAGTGTTGTAAAATATTTTATTACTTGAAAATGCATGAAACCTTAAGGCTAATAGTATCAAAATTAATATAAGTGTAAGTTCTATTTTTACCTTAGAAAAAAGACTTATGACATTTTCTAAGAATTTGACTTTAGTCTGTTTATTTTTTTTATATAATGCAAAACATAATATAGTCAATAAAAAACTTGATAATATAACACCTATACAGACAAACTCTAATTCTATTTTTGACAAATGCAAAGGCGCTCCGAAAAAATAAAAATAAGGTAGAGCAAACTCTCTATAATAATAATCAATATTATAAGTAAAATTATTATTCAAATCATAAATTGCTTCAAACAATATAGAACTTAATAGAAATAGTAATAATAATAAAATAAATTTTGCTTTAGAATCATTAATAATTAAGTTTTTCAATTTTGTAACCAATACCCCACACCACCTTTAAATATTTTGGTTCTTTTGGATTAATTTCAATTTTTTCTCTAATTCTTCTAATATGAACAGCAACTGTTCTTTCACAACTGTAAGCATCTTCATTCCAAACATTTTCATAAATCTCACGAGAAGAAAAAATTTTACCTTTTCTTGATAGAAGAAGTGTAAGTATTTTATATTCAATAGGAGTCATCTTAACTTCCTCGCCATCTAAAGAAACTATTTTTGTATCTGTATTTAACTCCAGACCACCACTTTTTAGAATATAATTAGTATCCTTTGAATTGTTTAAATTGCTAAAATCTCCTAAATTTATGTATCTTCTAAGTTGAGATTTTACTCGAGCAGTAAGTTCTAGTGGATTAAATGGCTTAGTTATATAGTCATCAGCACCCATATTAAGGCCTATAATTTTGTCCATATCTTCTGATTTTGCAGACAAAAGGATTATAGGTATATTCTTCTTTTCCCTTATTTTAAGTGTAGTTTTAAGACCATCTAAATTTGGCATCATTACATCCATTATTATTAATTTAATATCATTTTCAATTAACATATCTAATGCTTCCAATCCATCATATGCTTTTAAAATATTAAAGTTATCAGGTCTTAGATAGAATTCTATAGCATCAACTATTTCCTTATCATCATCCACGACCAATATGTTTTGAGTCAATTTATTAATCCCCCTTGAAATTTTATTTTAACCAATTTTTATTTTATACTAAAAATAGGTATTAGAAAACAGTGAGTATATTCATTATGAAATAAAACTAGTATTTTTATATTGTTAATGAATATAGTAAATATTGAAGTATAGATGTCTATGTTAATAAGAACTTAAAAATTTATGAAAGTGTCTAGTATAATTTATCACGCTCCTTACCTTGTTTTAGATTTATTAACTTCTTGGGTATAAAAATATATTAACAAATATAAATAACAAATGAGTTTCATAATTATTAAGAATTTATAACAAATAATTATTTTGATTTAGTTTGTTATAAAAATATATAAAAGACTTAAGAATAAAACTCATAGATTTTAAGGCGAATAGGGTTATACATTTTAACAGAAATGACTTTGGATGTGTTTATATAGCAGAAGCTATAGAATCGAATACAATAAAAGAAGTAAGCGAGAGAAAGTAGTATAGCACAAGAAAGTGCTATATTACAAAATCTCGAATGAATATATTTGTTATGGATTAAGTTAAACTAAATATTATAAATTAGGTGTATGAAGTATAGCAGGAACGCTTTTATCACTAAGTAATTTATCAAACGATTTATGGTCGGATTTATAACCAATACCTTCTCTACATTCTAACTCATCAACAAGCTTATATTGTTCACAAGCCTTTTTTACTTTTTCATAATCCTCATAGGAATGTGCTTTGTAAATTATCTTATTATTGAAAGTTATTTTATCAGCAAACTTAGGTTTTACAAAATATTTAACATCTTTTATTTGACCAGCATTATACAAATTTTGGATAACAGAACCATTTTTTAAATGTTGCAAATGGTCATCTAACTTATAAGTATGTGCTATATGAGTTACACTTTTAAAAATTTCTTCAAAAGTAAGAGCAATTTTCTCCATATAATTGAAGTCAGTATTACCATTTGTATTTTTTTCTGGTAATAATATTATATTTTCTCTTTTTACCCCAAGATTATTAAGTGAAGCTAAAAACTCTCTATTTCTGTACTCTGATTTTTGTATGTCTGTAAGGTTTTCATATTTTTCATATTTATCAAAAACAGATATACCACATCCAGTAGATACCAAAACAACAAATACATGATTTTTTCCTCTTTCTTTTATAGCATTTACAATAGCACTGCCAGCCCACAACACTTCATCATCTTGATGTTGAACATAAAAGACAACATAATCTTTAAATTTTCTATTATCATAATTCACATAACTATTGAAACCTGTTAAAATCAAGCATAAAACTAAAATGATAGATAAAATTCCATACTTATTTATAGTAAATTTTTTATTCTTGAGTGTCATTTAATCATCTCCTGAAAAGCTGTCTTAATTATATTATCAAACAAAATCCTAAAAAATATTTCTTAAATCTTAAAAAATATAGAGTGGATTAATGGAATAAAACTTTTTTATTAGTTTAAAATCAAAAAAATAGTTATATGTAAAACTAGTAAAAATAATAGGAAATTTAGGTATAAATATAAAAAGTGCACATTGATACTTGTGCACTCCTTATTAATATAATTGGTTATTTACTACAAAAACAGAGCCTTTTGAGACCTAAAATGTTTGATGCACCAGCTATCGTAGTTCCATAATAGTAAACTGGTTTATTTAATGACATAAAATTTACAATTGAGTTATTACATAATGTGCTTCCTGTACAAATAATTATATCAGCCCAAGATATTACATCCTCATAATCTCTTATACCATCTTCAATCTTGACATTATACTGAATAGTGTCTATAAATTCAGGGTTTAAATCTAATACTCTAGTTTCAAAAAAATCTTTAACATTATCGATTATAGCTGGTTGATATCCTATAATTGCTACTTTGGGATTGTTAAATTTACTTTTTATAACTTTAAGAAAGTTCTTTGCACATATTTCTGGCTCATTGTTTTTACAGTGAATGGTTCTATCTGTCATACCTAAGTGCCTCATAACTGCATTTAATGATGCTATAAAAAGACTTCTATCATGAGAGCTACCATGTAAATCTAATGAGAGTATTTCTTTCAAAGAACCTTCAAATATAGCTGGAGTAGAAGTAAATGCTTGCCCTTTAGCTCCTTTAAAATCGGCTTCAAGCATTATTTCTTTACCTACTATAATTGGAAAATCTTTGCGTTTAGTATTTCCAATTGCTTCTTTAGCAGATAGAGATTTAGATACAATACTTATCATATCCATATCTAAATTATATTTGTCAACTTGTTCTAATAAGTAATCTTTTAAGGTATCAAATATATTCATAGAAAAAAGATTCTCCTTTCTGTCTTACTTGTTCATTTAATTCAAAAATATGATTTATTTTTCCATCGTTCATTATTCCTATTTTATGAGCAAAGAACATTGCTTCAGAAATATCATGAGTAACATGAATAACTGTTGGCTTGTATTTTAGATAAACTTCCTTTAGTATTTTGCTTATGTGTTTTTTTGTAATATAATCTAATGAGCTCATAGGTTCATCTAGTAGTAATATATCAGGTTCAGCTATTAATGCACGTGCAAATGCAACTCTCTGTTTTTCTCCTCCACTTAGATTTTTAGGATACCTTTTTTTTATGTTTTCTATCTGCATTAATTTGGATAAATGATTAACTTTAAACATTTGTTCATCTTTATGTATTTTTCTCAATTTAAGTGGGAACCTTATATTATCTTCAACATTCATATTTGGAAATAGTTCAAAATTTTGATATACAAACCCTATATTTCTGCTTTCTGGAGGTAGACTTGATATTAGATTTTCTTTGTATGTTACATCTCCTTTAGCAAATGAGTATCTTCCTGCTAATGTTTCTAGGAATAGAGTTTTACCTGAACCACTAGAACCTAATAAAACGAAGTATTCATGATTATTAATTTTTAAACTATTTTTTTTTAACTTAAAATTAGGCAAATAAAGCGATAAATTTTTAATTTCTAACATATTAGTTTTTATCAACCTCTCTATTAAAAAATATTTCAAAAAACATCAAGCATGCAAGTGATATAAATATCAAAATTACAGCTATACCTACTGCAATATCTATATCACCAGTAGACATATTTAAATATATCGAAGTGGGTATAATTTCAGTTTTCATACGTGTAGAGCCTGCTATCATAGCCACTGCACCAAATTCACCAAGTGCTCTTGACCAAGTCATTACAGTTGCAGATATTATTCCAATTTTTAGATTTGGAAGAATTATAAATTTAAATGCTTCCCAACGGTTACATCCAAGAGTGCGTGCAACAAATACCATCTTTTCATTACCATCATTTAATGAAGTGAGGAGTATTTTAATTGTGAGTGGTAGATTTACGAATACCTGAGCCAAAACTATTCCTTGTCTTGTAAATACAAAATCAAGTTTAAGAATTTTATAAAGGGAATCTCCAATACCCATTCTACCAAACAAAAGTAAAAGAGCAATTCCTGACACTAGATGAGGAAGAGACATAGGAAGATTTATTATCTGTATAAGTAGTTTTTTAAATGGTAATTTAGTAATATGCAAAAAGTAAGCTGCTGGAATAGCTAATAAAAGACATACTATGGTAGATATTAAAGATGTCTTGATGCTAAGTACTATTGCAAATTGTACTTCTACTGAATTTAAGCATATAGGAACATAACTCAGCCCCTTAATGATTAGCATAAAAAGTGGAGATACGATAAATAAAAAGACTATAGCAAAGAATCCAGTAAGTAGCATAATAAAGATTTTATTTTTCAAATTAAACCACTACTTAACTGGTTCAAAACCATATTTTTTAAATACTTGTTTAGCTTCATCAGACGCGACATAATTTATAAATTTATTGGCTAAATCCTTTTTATCACTATAGTTCACAGTTCCTGCTGATATGATTTGGTCTATGTTTTTATCTGGAGCAATCTCTATAACTTCTACATCATTATTACCAAAAACAGAGTCTTTTGTAGCTATTGTAGCATCTGCTTTACTTGATATTAACTGTACAATCATTTCGTTTACAGTTGCAGCTGTAGAAACAACATTATCATTTATAGATTTCAAATTATTTTTTTCAAGTATTTTTTGAGTAGTCTTACCGATAGCATTAGACTCTTTATCTCCAAAAATAAGTTTAATACCTTCTTTATTTAGGTCTTCTAGGTTTTGAATATTAGCAGGATTTCCTTTAGGTACAACTATTGCAGGTGTATGATGTGCCACCGTTTTATGTTCACTTACAAGTTCTTTTTCAAATGCTTTTGAGTAGATTGGCTCAGAACCAACAATAAATGCATCGCCTTTGTGACTTGTCTCAATTTGAGCTATTAGTTGTGCAGAACCTGCATAACTATATTCAATTTTGACATTATTTTCTTTCTCAAATTTCTGAGCTATTTCATCCATTGGCTTTTTTAAACCTGCCCCTGAATAGACAAAAAGAGTTTCTTTTTCTTTTGAATCATTAGTTGTTGTCACTTTAGTATTAGCTTCATTATTAACTTTTTTGTCTTTAGAATTACATGCAGTAATACTTAACGAAATAATCATAGCTAAAGCCAATACCGAAAATTTTTTTAACACAATATATTCCCCCTTAGTAAATTAATGTAAATTCTTTTTCAGTATATCATACTAAGAAAACGATGTCTAAGTTTTTGTTGTGTTTTGTTATGTTTTATAATATTTTGTTATGTTTTATTATGTTAAAAAGATTTATCTGAGAGAATAGATATAATATAGTGGCTAAATGGTAAAGAGTTACTTTATTAATTATTGTTTAAAATTTCTAGTGTTAGCTTAGTTTATATGAATTTAACTAATAAAATATCAAGTAAGAGGTTATGTGGAATAATTGTAGCCTATTAAATAAATTTAAAAAATAAATTTATTTTTATATAATATTTTTATTATATAAATGGGATTAGAGTTTTAATATTCTATTTAATTGATATAAAATTTATTTTTATTTCTTAAAAAATTTCTTAAAAAAAAATTATGGAAGATATTTGCATATTATAATATAATAAGTCATTTTTCTAGTGTATAATATATGATATGGAATAGGTGTTATAAAGTGGCAATGATAGAAAAACTTAAGTATAGAAGTATATTTTAATTGATAATGTATATAGGAGGAGGACAAAATTTGAGTACCATTATTTATGCCTATTTGATACCATTTATAGGATTAATTTTTTTGATATTTCTTATTAAAATGAATCATTTATTTAATAAAGAGCAGAGTAGATTGTTTATAATATCAATAGTAATTAACTTAATACTTATTATAGCCACATCTACTGATTACATAATATCAAGACAGACAAATTCATCACTATGGATGATTCGTAGGATTACATCTTTTTTAAATTTTGCAATAAGTCCATTGATTCCTATTTTACTTATAAAGATATTTAAACAAAAAAAGGATACAATTATATTTTATTTGCCATTTTTGATAAATTTTATTATTTGTTTTTTTAGTATGTTTATTAAAATTATATTTTTTATAGATATAAATAATTATTATGAAAGAGGATGTCTATTTTTTATACCTTCTTTTACAGTATTATTATATATTTTAATATTTATAATCAATCCAGTTACTTCTCATGTACAAGAAAAGAAAATGGAACGTATTATTGTTACATCCATTGCTGTTACAATAATAGCAGGATTACTTTTAGAAATTTTTTATTACTATCATTTTCTAAGTTACGGATTCTCAGCATTAGGGCTTATTATTTATTATATACTACAAAATATTAATTTCTTTTCAAAAGATTCTTTGACAGGAGCATATAATCGCCAAATGTATAATTATATGCTGGATAAAATTAATAATTCTTTAAATTGTGTTATTGCTCTTTTAGATATTAACAATTTCAAATATATAAATGATAATTATGGACATGATGAGGGCGATAAAGTATTAATTTTATTTGTTAATGTTATTAATAAGAATATTAAAGATATTGCATCTCTTTATCGTACAGGTGGAGATGAATTCATGTTGATATCAACTAAAGTAACTGAAGATGTACTCTTAAATGCTCTTAATAAATCTAAGATAGAGTTAGAAAAATATGACCTAAGTTTTGCTTGTGGAGTAAGTGAATATAATAAAGAAGATAATCTTGAGGAAATACTACATATGGTTGACAAAAAAATGTATATAAATAAAAATCAAATTAAAAATCAAGAAAAAGAATAATTCAAAGTAAGAAATTATTTGAAATTCTAATAATAATTAAGTGAAATATATTTTAAATAAAAGCATGTATTTTTTAGTATGATTTTTAGTTTTTATATCATTGAGTAGTGGAAGAAAAAAATATTTTATAAAAAAGTTTCAAGTATTTAATGTATTAATAGGAAGTCCAAAAAAAATTACATAAGATAAAAATGATAAAAATACTATAAAGTATATGAAAAAATAAAATAATTTTTTTTAGATGCAGATAAATCAAATTTTTTTCTTGGTTTATCACATAAATAGGATATCAGATAATAGTCTTTAATTTAATCTCCTCATAGAATCAGTATGAGTTTAGAATACTATGAGGAGGTAATTATATTAATTTAATTTGTAGTATTTTAAATAAATTGATATAAAAAATATCACATTAGATAAGAAAAATTCATTTTTACACATCTTAAGAAATCGACTTGAGTTAAATCCAGACGATTCTAATAAATAAATTAGTAATCTAAATTATTTTAGATTTGTTATATTTCATTAAAAAATGAAAATCTGAATGATAAGAATATATATCAATTAATTTTCATTAAGTATTTTTAAAAAGTAGAAAAAACTAAAAAGGGTTTTCTAGAAAATAAAATCTATCTAATTATGTTTACTAATAGCATAACTTGATGTAAATAATTTTCAACTATTTTTATCCGCTCTATAGTATAAAATCATTTAATTGTGTATCTATAAAATCGTAATAATCATATGCACTACCAATATAGGTAGATAATATATGAGTGTATCTATCTATATTATTTGTAAATATACTATCATATCCCCCTAAAAAACTTTCATAAAAACAAAAAGAAAACATCTTTTTGGCAACTGGCTAACATAACTTATAAAAATTTTATAAGCCTTAGTCCCTATAGCTTTGCGTCACTAAATTTCTCTAGTTTTGCCGATTTAGTTTTACTCTACAATTATATAATACAACAGAATAGAGTATTATTCAATAGATTTATTTGAAAATTGAAAAAATTATAAAAATGAAAAAATTATTTTCTAAATAAAAATCAACGATTAATTAATTTTGATATAGTATTGTAAGATATAATTTATTGTGAGATATCGATGTATATAAATACAGTTATGAGCAATTAAAGAATGGTGAAAAATAATGATAGATATAATAGAAATGTTGACAAATAAAAAGTGTTATTGAAATAAGAACAACCTGAAATTAGTAGCATTTCATTTTTTGTATGAAATTTAAATGACAAATGGGAATTAAAAAGATAAAAGTGATAATATTAGGATGAAAAATTATATTCAAATAATCAAATAAAAAAAGACCCTTGAAAGAGTCTTTCCCGAAAAATCTATATATTATAATATAGTTATATTTTCTGCTTGAGGACCTCTAGCGCCTTTAACTATATCAAAGCTTACTTTTTGACCTTCTTCTAATGATTTAAATCCTGAAGTTTGTATAGCTGAGAAATGAGCAAATACATCATCTCCATTTTCTACTGATATAAATCCAAATCCTTTTTCGTTGTTAAACCATTTCACTATTCCATTATTCATTAAAAATACTCCTATTAACCTATATCAAGATATACTTGATTTAATTGTGTATCAACACAAATACTATTATATCATAATTTAATAGAGATGTCTACCTAATTATGATTTATAGTTAATATTTTATATTAAAAGGTTCTCAATATTTATTTTTTAGATGTAATTATTTCTCTAGTTTATTAAATGTAGAAAAAACTAAAAAGGGTTCTCTAGAAAACAAAATCTATCTAATTATACCTACTTACCAATACCATCACTTGATGTAGACAAGATTCTACTACATTTTCTCCATACTCTAGTATAAAATCATCTAGCTGTGTATCTATAAAATTACAGTAATCATATGAACTGCCAATATAAGCAGTTAATATATGTGTACACATATCTATTTTTTCCATAAACATTTTACATCCCCCTAAAAAACTTTCATAAAAAACAAAAAGAAAATATCTTTTTGGCAACTGGCTGACATAACTTACAAGGATTCTATAAGCCTTAGTCCCTATAGCTTTGCGTCACTAAATTTCTCTAGTTTTGCCGATTTAGTTTTATTCTACAATTAAATAATACAACAGAGTTGCTTATTATTCAATATATTTATTTGAAAATTGGATTAATTTATAGATATGAATGTTATTTTACATTAAAAAAATAGATTGAAGATGCAAAATATATGTCAAAACTTACTTGTAATTTTTGCGTTAAAAAACTTTTACTATTTATTTAAATAAATTCGATTTCAGTATAAATATTAAGAGATATTTAAATAATTTATTAACATATTAAAGAATTAAGTTACTTTTAATTTGATTTTTTTATTTTAAAAACTATGAGGTTTCGTGAATGCTATATAAGAGTTGTATTATAAGATGACAGAATAAAGTTATTTAGTAATAGATAAAAAAGATTATTAACTAACAGGAAGTCTGTATGTAATCGGTGGAATAACTTGTAATGAAATTAAAGAATTAAATAAGACTAGAGGAGAAAAATTCACTCAAATATATAGGTGAGAATATATAGGTGAGAATATATGAACAACAAGGAATAAGGCTAAAAAGTTTATAAAATAAAAGTTATAAAAGTATTTAGACAAAGAATATTAATTTTTTAAGTAGCCATTTTTAGGGAAAGGGAAACTTTTTTTGAAATATAATATAATTATAATAATAAAATAATGCTTTTATAAATATCAAGACACAGAATATAAAAATTTTATAATAATATATTTACCAAAATTATACAACATATCTTATATTATAACTATATAAATCATATAAATCAATACTTAGACAGGCTGATAGAGTAGTTTTTAAAAACAATAGAGTTATAATACAAAAACTATCTTAATATCCCTTTCCCTAAAATAGGAGATTTTTATTATTATTTAATAATGATTTTTAATATTAAAGCTAATATTCAAGTATTATTTAAAAATATTTAAGATTTAAATCCTAATTTATAATAATATTATAAAAAGTAAATTGGTATGTACTGTAATAATTAAAACTTTAGACTTTAATTAAAATACTTTTTAGTCGAGTAATCTAATGTATATTCAGATAAAATTGTTAAAGATGTAATTATGATAGTAAAAATATAGAGTTAGATTGTGTAATTTTAGATATTTATCTTTATACAGTAAATTAAAAATCAAATGAAATACAAAATAAAATACATAGTCTAAAATAATTTATATCAAAATATAAAAATCTTGGTTTTAGTTAGTAAGTGATTTTAAATAATTTTATCAAATATATATGTGAAAATAATTTACTAGGTACATACATATCTTGTGTGAATTTTAAAGTATGCAGATTGAATAAAAATATATGAAAAGAATAAAGACTATGGATTTATAGTTGTTAAAGTTTCTTATAATGGTAAAGAAATACTATTGGAAAATATACTAAAGATATTTACTTAGTTATTTATAGAAAAAATAATGATATTTAGGAGTGACTATAATGCAAACTAATGTATTGATAATTGATGGAGATAAGAATAATTGCCAAGAATTGAAACAGTTTCTAGAAGAAAAAGGCATAAATGTCTATTTAGCATATAATTGTAAAGAAGCTATTGGAAAAATATTTAGTAATAAATTTGATTTGATATTTCTAGAAATAATTTTAACTGATGGTGATGGTTGGGATTTTTGTAAAAAAATTAGAAATATAACTACTTGCCCAATTATTCATATAACTTACATAAATGAAGAACAAAGTATTTTAAATGCTTTAAATTCTGGTGGAGATGACTATTTAATAAAGCCTTTAAATTTAGAAATATTATATGCGAAAGTTAAAGCTATTTTAAGAAGATTGAATTCATATACAAACAATAAGGAAAATAACATAAAATTAGAAGAATATAATAGAGCCAGTGGAGTCATAAAACTAGAAAATAAAATGATAAAATTAACTCCAACAGAAAATAGGTTATTAAATTACTTTATGGATAATGCGGAAAAGACTCTAACAATTAAAGAAATATATGAACATGTATGGATGAATGAATATTTAGAGGATAATTATAGTGTTGTAGTTGCAGTGAATGGTTTAAGAAAGAAAATAGAGAAAGATTATAAAAATCCTCAGAAGATTATAACAATAAGAGAAGTTGGATATTATTTTAATAATATATAAAGTTTTACAAATGGAATGATAAGAGGTTCTACCTAAACATAGATTTTATTAATAGATATAGTTGATACTTTATATAAAATAATTATGAAAATATGGAAAAATATGTTTAATATGATTATGATTAAGGTATAAAATTTAATAAATAGAGTGATAAGGGGTGGATAAGATGTTAATACATGATAAGTGCTTTTATCCAAATAATATTTATCCAGCGATAGACTTTCTTAAGATAAAAAAGCAATTAAAATCAATATACAAGAATGATTTATCAGATTGTGGAAATATATGTATAATAGAAAGAAAAGAATATTCTATAAGTATAAATAGTATAGGTGAGATAAATATATATTATGATTTAGAATATGAAAATAAGATACAGAGTATAGTTGATGAGATTGAACAGTTATTCAAAACTCAAATTAAAAATTTTAGTGTATCAAAATTCAAGCATTGATGATTAAAAGGTAGCAACTATCTTCAGTTGCTACCTTTTAAAGTGTAGGTATATAAGAAACTAAGTATAGCCATTTATCAAATAGTAATGATAGTATAAAGCCTGAAAGAAATATACCTAATATGTACCATAAGAAAGTATTTAGATTTTTTTTCATAGATAATCACCAATTCATATTATATTTAATCTTCTTAATTAAAGTATAGCAATAATAAGTATAAAGAGTATATAAAATATTACAAATATTAACAGGATACATGAAACTATAGTAAAAGTTGTAATAATAAAACGAACGAAAATTATCACCATAAAAGCACTCCGATAATTTTAGGAGTGCTTTTATGATGATAATTTATTAAAATATAAATCATTAATAGCATTGTTTAAAAATATTTAAAATGCTGTAAAACCTCCATCAACAGGCATAAATATACCAGTTACATTGCTTGCTTCATCTGATGCTAAAAATAAAGTAACATCTCCAACTTCTTCTGCAGAAGCTACTCTATTCTGTGGAGATACTGTTTTTCCTGATACTATTCCATTCTCAGTATTTTTATTTCCTGTTTCTTTCCTTTTGTTGTTTAAGAATTCTAATGCTTCATGGTACATAGGAGTATCTGTAGTACCTGGATTAATTGCATTTACTCTTATGCCATTTTTTGCATAATCTAAGGCCATATTTTTTGTTAATCCATTTAAAGCATGTTTTGAAGTAACATATGCACTATGCCCAGGGAATCCAGTTAAGCCAGCAACTGAAGATACATTTATTACTACTCCTCCGTTGCCCAATTTTATCATTTCATTTATGCTAAAGTGTGAACAATGAAATGCTGACATAACATTACAATCAAAGACATGTCTAAACATTTCTTCTGACATTTCATGAACAGGAGCAGGTATTCCAGTGATTCCAGCATTATTTATTAGTATATCTAATCTTCCAAATTTATTAATTGCTGTGTCGATAACTTTTTTACAATTCTGAGAAGTTTTCAAGTCTAGTATTAAGAATTCTACATTTGGAGTTATCTCTTTTATTTCCATCAAAGTTTTTTTACCCATTTCTTCTTTTTTATCTGCTAATACTAATTTCGCCCCTTCTTTGGCAGCTCTTAATGCTATTGCCTTGCCTATTCCTCCTGATGCTCCTGTTACAATCATAACTTTATCTTTAAATCTATCTTTAATTATAGTTGACATAATAAATAACTCCTTTTATTATTTTAGTATTAAAATAACCTTTTTATATGAAATCTATTCTACTTGTGATTTTATTTTAGAAAGATACTTTTTTTTAAAACATACATATTATTACCCAAGTAAAAAAGTTTCATAAAAACAAAAATAGTATATGTTTTTTATAAGTTGATGATATAAATGATAATTTATTTTACAAATCTTAGTTCATATATATTTATGTCACTAGAGTTCTCTAATTTTAGTGATTTAATTTCATTCTACAGTTAGAAGAGTGCAATAGAACTAGTTATTATTTAACATATATGTTTGAAAATTTGATAAATTTATAGATGTGAATAATAATTTTAATATATAAAAATAAATTAAATAAGTGGGTCATATGGTAAAGTCTACCTATAGTTTTTGTGTTAAAAAGCTCCTATTATTAGTTTAAGTTATACTGAATGAGGGAGCGACATAAGATGAAAGAAGAAATAATAATAGAAAAATTATTAAGAACAGAACTAATAATAATGAAGTATTTATGGAAAAAAGATTCTAAAATGTCTAAAAAAGAAATTATAAAAGATATAAAGCAGATATATAGATGGCATAAAAGGACAATAAAAATACTACTAAGAAGATTAGTTGATAAATGTTACTTAGATAGGGATATTATAAAGTTTTAATCTCATTATAAAATAGTAATAGATAATGAAAAATATTACACTTTTAATCTAAAAGTAGACCCAACTGTCATTTTAACAACATTAAAAGATATACAAACTGTAGATAGCAAAATAGATACAACTAAAACAGAATTAACAAGCAACATAGAAACTGTTAAGACAGAGATTAATAATAAAATAGGTGATACAACACTACTTGAAACAACAGATAAAACAAATATAGTTAGTGCAATTAATGAGGTAAAAACTAGTGTAGATAGCATAGAAAAAACAATAAACTATGAACTTACAGACAATGCGATACACACACTTAAAATAGTAGTTACAGATGCAACTCTACAATATATATCATCCAAATTAGTAGAAATTGGAGAAGGATTTAAGAATGTGAAAACAAGTATTATAAATACTTTAGTGCTTAAAAATATAGATGCAAATTTAAATAATGCACTTGTTGAGTTATCAGAGAAAATAAAGACTTATTTTGATAGTTCAGAGGCTAGTGTACAGGAGTTGCAAAATAGGATAACAGAATTAACTAATCAGTTAAGCCAAAGAAAAAAATATGCCAAAGGAGGAAGAATATTTTCAGCCAATATATTGACAATAGTAGGGTTAGACTTTAAACCTAGTGCTGTAAACTTGTATTTTCAAATAGATACAACTTTCCAAGAAGGAGTATCAAATAATAATTATAAAGGAGTCAAATCGAATGGTATTTTATTAGATTTTTATGCACAAGAATATTATTATAGTGGTAGATATCGTACCTCATCTGGTTCTAGAGAAAGTTCAAGTATAATATTTACAAATAATGGATTTACAATCAAACGAGATGTGTATGATTTAAAAAAACTTACAAATGTACAATGGGAAGCATGGAGTTGATATGGATAGAGAAAATAGAATTATATATGACCAGTCAGGTAAAATATGGCTACAAACAGATGAAGCAACAGGTAATGTATTAGAACATGATACAATAATAGAACTACATTACTTGGATATTGAATACGGAAGTATAGACTATAATAAACAGTATATAGAGTCAATAAATCCAGTTACAAAAGAACTGATAATAAAAGATATACTAACAGAATAAGAAATAACAATATAAAAATTTTTAAGGACTTAATTAAACCTAAGTCCTTTTTTAGTATAAAAAATTAGGAGGTTTTCATGAATGAAGAACTTTTCAAAGACAATTTAAAACGACATGAGGTAACAATAAATAAACATAATGATGAAATAGATGAATTAAAAGTAGCAAACATAGAGCCTAAAGCAGACTTAAAGGCACTATGCGAGAATTTAAACTCGCTTACAAGCATGTTAAAATGGCTGATTGGAACAATGATTACAACACTTGTAGGATTCTTTATATTTGCAATACAGAGAGGATTATTTTAATTAGGAGGAAAATATATGGATAATTTAATAAGTTTCATACCTGAGCAGTTGCTAATTTTAGTTGCTGCTCTTTATATTTTGGGGTTCGGTTGTAAGAAGTATAAACAGTTAGATAACAAGTATATTCCAGTAGTGTTATGGATACTTGGAGTAGGTTTTTCAGTATGGATGTTAGGATTAAATGCTGATGCAGTCTTACAAGGTGTAATTTGCTGGGGTATATCAATAGGTATAAATCAAACTTACAAACAATTAAAGGAGGAAAATAAACAATGAAAATAGCAATAGTACCAGGACATACACTAACAAGTAAAGGAACAGGAGCAGTTGGTTATATAGATGAAGGAAAAGAAAATAGAATACTAACTGACTTAATAGTGAAATGGTTAAAACAAGGTGGAGCAACTATATATACTGGTAAGATAGATAAATCGAATGATTATCTATCTGAACAATGTCAAATAGCAAACAAACAAGACATAGACTTAGCAGTGCAAGTACATTTCAACGCAAATAATACAACACTAAATCCCATGGGTACAGAAACAATATATAAAACTAATAATGGCAAAATATACGCTGAAAGAGTCAATGAAAAGTTAGCAATAGTATTTAAAAATAGAGGTGCAAAATCAGATGTAAGGGGTTTGTATTGGCTTAATCATACAAAAGCACCAGCAATATTAATTGAAGTATGTTTTGTAGACAGTAAAGCAGATACAGGTTATTATATTAGACATAAAGATATAGTTGCTAAATTAATAGCAGAAGGTATTTTAAATAAAACTATAGATAATAAAGAGAATAGTGAGGGGAACATCATGTATAAACATACAATCGTTTATGATGGAGAGGTTGACAAAATCCCTGCAACTGTAGTTGGTTGGGGTTATAATGATGGAAAAATATTAATATGTGATATAAAAGATTATGTACCAGGTCAGACAGAGAATTTATATGTTGTAGGGGGAGGAGCATGCAATAAAATAGATTCTATAACTAAAGAGAGATACACTATGATAAAAGGTAATGATAGGTTTGATACACTTTACAAATCGTTAGATTTTATTAATAGATAGATTGAAGGTAGCAACTGGAGATAGTTGCTACTTTCTTTTTTTATACTTTTTTTCTTTAAGTTTTTTATTTTCCATATTATCTAATACTTGCAGCGAACTCATATAGAATTTTTGGCGACTATCCCATTTTTACTGAGCTTCACATATTAGATATAAATAAGCACTAAAAAAACTCCTATTATAGCACCAGCAATATAAAAATCTTTTATAATATTGTTGGCAAATAGACTAAAGAAAATTGATATAAATGCAGCAATAAGAGCAATTACAAATGGACTTGATGGATTATTTTTAGAATTTAAGATGGTTTTGATGCGTGTTTTTTATATTTTCTAGTGAAACCATCTCCTTAAGAGAATTATAAAATCTATAATTGCATTTATAATATTCTTCAGCTTCTTTTATGTCTGGCTTTTTTTCTTCTTGAATAATATTCAACTGCTCTATAGGGCTTTTTTTGTTAAATTTAATAATATTAAATATATCATTTAGAAATATATTTTATACCTCCATAAATTAATGTCTATTATACTTTAATTTATTAGCATATTTAAGAACTTATATCAGCAATTTGTCAAACTATTTTTAGAAGAAAATAGAGCAAGGACACAGGAGAAAAATTTACAGAGATTTATTCTTATGATGTGTGGTTAACAATGGATAAGGCTAGAGAATTTGTAAAAGAAAAATTATAAGTTTTAAAGTTTTATTTAAACAAGTATATAGATAAGAAAAATTTATATCAAAGTTTTTCTTATCTATTTTTTCTTATAAATATATTTATTAAATTTATAAAAAGATATATTTCTAGAAAAAATATGTTTTTTGACTATTTATGCGTTTTTGATGGCTAGTTAGACAGTAAGTGTTGAATATTTTGAATATTTAATTTATTATTTTAATAAATAATTATATATAAGTACACATATAATTATTTATTAAAATAAAATTAAGAGGTGATTTTATGAATTTAGATTTTCACTATTATGGTACATATCTTGCAGCTAAAATAGCTGGTTATAATGATTCTGATGCAAATACAATAGCTTATGCTGCTCAATATGTGGATGAATCAACTAAGAGTATGATTCTTGAAGATGTAAATTTTACACTACCTACAGTACAGACAACTTTAGAATTTGAAAAATATTATGCAGATTTTACTTCATGGGGCTATAAATGGAATCTTGATAGTTTGAATGAAATAAGAAAAGTATGGATACCATTTCATTTTTTACCTGGAAATTTGAACAACCAATATGAGTATAATGGAGTTAAAGAAAGCACAGGACTTACAACAAACTGGAAATTTAAAGATGGAGATGAGAGAAGATTTAGATTAATGTGTTTACCAAATAGTGAAACTGTTTCTTCTATTATAAATGACCTTATCTATTTTCATAGTACTGAGGAATATAAATTACAATTTATTGGAATGAGAATGCATGTACTTGCAGATACATGGGCACACATGTATTTTATTGGAAGACCTGAATGGTATATTAATGATGTTAAAGAATTTATAGCAGAAGAAAGTAAATACATAGAAGAAACTAAATGGACTAAAGCAGAAGAATATCGTAACGGTAGCTGGCATGCTATTAATGTTTCTGGTACTCCTGAGGTTGGTGGATATGAAGGAATTGCATATCTTGGACATGGAAGAATGGGTCATATACCAGACTATGGATATCTCAATTACAGATATGTTCCAAATTGGAGTTGTACTGATGATAAAGTGAAGATACAAAAAAATAATCAAGACAATTTCTTTAAAGCATTTTGTCAAATGGTATATGCACTAAAGTGTATTAAGAATGGTACTGATTTTAGCCTAAATCAATATGAGAGTTTAACAGAAAATCAAAAAATAGAAGTTATAAAAGTAATAACAACTAGAAAAGATGACCAGTCAGATGCATGGAAAAAAGCAATAAAAGCTTTAGGATATAGTTCTTTAGATAACTTTGATAAAAACAAATGGAAAAATGAATTTGAAAAATCTTCTAATAAGCAAAAAACAAACTATTATTATTTTAATCTAGTAGCCAAGAAACATATAGATTATGTAAATAATTTCTTAGAAGAAAATAGATTGAAATTAGATGAAATGTGTAGTGAATATTGTGAATTCAAGACTTTTGATGATAGCCAATTTGCTAAAAATAGAAATAGAGTAACAAAAATTATACTTAGAGGAGCTTTTATAGTTGATGCTATACAGTTTGTATATGATGGAAAATATAAAACTCAACTACATGGAGAACCTTTTGGGGGTAGCATAGTATCTATGGATTTAGATGTGGATGATTATATAATTAAAATAAGTGGTTCTATAGGATGGTTTACTGGTTTATCTATACCAGCTAGAACAATAGGTAAAATAACTTTTTTAACTAAAAAAGGAAAAACTATAACAGCAGGAGAAGAAAAAGCCTTTAAGAAATATGGAAACTTTACTCTGGAACCAGAATCTGGTGAACAAATATTTGCCCTTCAGGGTTCATACTCAGTATATAAATTTAGTTCAGAGTATAGCAAAAGATATTTAGATTGTCTAGGGATTGCTTGTATGAAATAATTACATGAAAGAATGTTTAAAAGCCAAATTAGAAATTTTTATTTAATAGATAGATTAGAAGGTAGCAACTAGAGTTAGTTGTTATCTTCTTTTACTATTAATCCTATTATATTTTATATAACTATATATCTTTTCCTAATTATATAATAGGATATTATTGTTATAATAGATACTAATATTACTGATATTATCGCAGTATCAAGTCTTCTTATTAATAACCCCATTATTATGTATTCCAAGCCTATTAAATATTGAAAAAATATTTCTGGTTTAGTAGCTTTTTCTCTATCTATATTACCATATTTTAATTCTAATTTATTTAAATACTTTTTCTTACAATAATTAGTTTTACCCTTGATTAAATATCCTACAGTAACCACTATTGTAAATGTTACTCCATAACTTAAAAATATAATGTTCCAAGAGTTCATAGTAGAGATACCTCCATTTAGATTTATTTCTCTTAATCAAATTATATCAGTAGTATGAACATAAAGAATGTCTAAAAAATTACAAATATTAACAGAATGAATAACATTATACAAGATTAAACAAAGAAAAATGTGGTAGAGTTAACCTACCACATTTTTACCCACTAATAAATGATGATACAAAAGTCAGTATAAAAAATGAAACAAACAATATAATGAACTTGTGCAATTTGCTTAGTTGAAATACTTTATTAGCAAAAAATAAAATTAATACTGAGAGCAATGCAAAAAGTAAATCTTTTATAATAATCATTTTATATCCTATTGATTTCTTACAGATTGTAAGTAGTATTTAGTTACATAAGCCCCGCCTTTATTATAACACATTTTTTTAAATTTAAAGATTTTCCCAGATGTTATATTTGACCCAAGATGCATTGTAATTGCTCCAACTATAGCAGCAAGATACTGACCTACACCAGGAATGGCACCAGCCAAAAGACCTGCAACTCCTGTACCAGCACCAGCTAAAGTTAATGCAACTCCTTTAGAAAGATATAAATCAAAGCCTGTCTTAGTCCAAACTATTTTATTTGTCCCAGCTTTTCTATAATATAATTCATTTTCAACAAGAGTAGTGTTAACATCGTTTTCCTTAAGGTTTTTAATTAGTTTATTCATATCTATGTATGTAACTGTACCTGGTTTAGGTAATTGAGAGTCGTTGATTTTCAAGTCTTCTATTGACGCTGGATTATTTTCCATATAATTTGGGATGTCATTTGAAAGCCCCATTGCATTGGCTGTTTGTCCAATAGGTATACCTACAAGAGCTGCTAATAATGCTACTGATAACAATTTCTTAATCCTTGGGTTTCTTAGTTTCATAAAATACATCCATTTTAAATTAGTTATATATCAAAGATATATATTATTGTTGTAGAATGTAATTCTTAAGAATTAACTATATTAAATATTAATAAAACATATAGTAAAACTTAAGAATGCATACAATAAAACTGAATATAAATTAAGTATATGAGATAAATTTCATGTAATATAAGCTTATATATTATAATTATATATAAACTTATAATATATATTGTAACAATAAAACGAACTAAAATTATCATACTAAAACATAAGACATGTTAAATTGTATTAGATATATAAATTAACATACACCAAAGCACTCCTATAAAAAGAGTGCTTATTTTTTTGGAACACATTAAAGAAAAAACTATCAAGAATATTACTCAACATACCTTAGAAACGATTTAAATAGGTCTTTTTAACAACCTAGAACATATGATATAATAAAAAAATAGAAGTGTATTTGCAGTACACTTCTATATCTGTAACTAAGCATTATCATGTCAGGGAATGATTTTTTCATTTCTCCAAACAACCTTGTTTTTTTCATCAACAATTATCTTACATATACTAGCAATAAAAAAAGACCCTAAAAGAGTCTTTCCCGAAAAATCTATATATTATAATATAGTTATATTTTCTGCTTGAGGACCTCTAGCACCTTTAACTATATCAAAGCTTACTTGTTGACCTTCTTCTAATGATTTAAATCCTGAAGTTTGTATAGCTGAGAAATGAGCAAACACATCATCTCCACCTTCTATTGATATAAAACCAAATCCTTTTTCATTATTAAACCATTTCACTATTCCATTATTCATTAAAAATACTCCTATTAACCTATATCAAGATATACTTGATTTAATTGTGTATTACCACAAATACTATTGTATCATAGATTAATAGAAACGTCTACTTAATTATATTTATTTAGTTAACATTTCTACTTATTCTTAATATTAAAAATACATTTAAGACCTTTGTATTACTATAAATTGGTACGAATGTAGATAAAGCTAAAAAAAATTCTCTAGAAAACAAAATCTATATAACTGTGTATCTATAAATTTATAATAATCATATGAACTATCAGTATAAGCAGTCAATATATGTGTATATCCATACAATTTATTTTTAAATATAGATATTATTACCCACCTAAAAAACTTTCACAAAACCAAAAGAGTATATGTTTTTGATAACTTACCAATATAACTTATAACTCATCTTACAAGTCTTATTTAATAAATATTTATACCACTAAATTCCTCTAGTTTTACCAATTTAGTTTTATTTTACAATTAAAACAATACAATATAACTAGTTATTATTCAACAGATATGTTTGAAAATTGAATAAATTTATGGATATGAATAATATTTTTTTATATATAAAAATAAACTAAAACAGTAGAATATATGGTAAATTTTACCTGTAGTTTTTGTGTTAAAAAGCTCCTATTATTAGTTTAAGTTAGACTGAATGAGGGAGCGACATAAGATGAAAGAAGAAATGTTAGTAGAAAAATTATTAAGAGCAGAATTAATAGTGATGGAATATTTATGGAAAAAAGATTCTAAAATGTCTAAAAAAGAAATTGTAAAAGATATAACGCAGATGTATGGATGGCATAAAAGTACAATAAAAACACTATTAAAGGGGCTACTTGACAAAGGTTATTTGGCTAGGGATATTATAAAGTTTCAATCTCATTATAAAATAATAATAGATAATGAAGAATATTACGCTTTTAAGAAAAAGGTACTAAAATCTAGCAAGAGTAGAAAAATAATGCGCTCTCTTACTACCATGCATAAAAATGTAAGTAAAGAAAAGTTAGATTCATTAGAAGAGTATTACAGAAACTTAAAAGAGTAATATGGTAAAAATCAGATGTATATATTTGGCTAAATTCTCTTGTCTGAGGAGTTTTATTGATGTAGAATTTGCATATGCATAAATCGGCAAAAGGGTGTAAACTATGAAAATTAGTAAATTACCAGAAGCAGAATTAAAAGTTATGAGATATATTTGGGAAGCTAACAAAGTATTAACTTCTAGAGATTTGGTTAATGTAATGAAAGAAAAAAATAGATGGAATGAATCAACTACATTTACAGTTTTAAAAAGATTAGAGCGAAGGGAATTTTTAGGTACAGAGAAAACAGGTAAACTTACACACTATAATGCAGTAGTAAAAGAGGAAAAATATCTAAGGTTTGAAACAAAATAATTTTTGAAGAATATACATAAAAATTCAATTTCAAGTTTAATATCAGTATCGCATAGTAAAGATGATGAAGTGGATGAAGATAAATTAATTGAACTCGAAGAACATTTTAAGTGTTTGAAAGAAAAAAATGACAAATAGATACATAATAAATAAAATGAAGGTAGAAAAAGTTATAATTTCATACCTTTATTTTATTTAATATTCTGAACATATTAAAAAATGAAATAGGTTTGTCTTATATTTATATAAATTTTAACAGAATATGTATGGTATATAATAGATAGTATGTATAAAAATAGAATTTAAATAAGTAGCTATTATTGCAGTTAAATAAATGCTTCTAAGCCTATTTGGGTGGAAGAATGGTGGAAGAAAACTAGTAAAATATGATTCTTCCACCATTCTTCCACCTTAAAAATAAAAACTGCTCAATAAGAATTAATATACATTAATTCAGCTGAATCCAATCAAAATACTTAAATAAAAGTAATCTGAAAACAACATAATTAAAATCAATTAATTCAAATAAACCTCAATTTATCTTAAATCTTAAGAAATATTTAAGATTTAGGATAATATTTTCTTAAGATTTATATTCTATTATATATTTATAAGGTAAAGTTACAAAAATGTAAGCCAAATTAATATAACAATTTAGTCATTGTTGAGAAAGGGAGTGAAAGATATTGTATAATAGAGATGAGTATTATTATACAATAGAGGAAGTGAAAACATGTACAACATATTAGTAGTAGATGATGATAAAGAAATCGTTGATTCAATAGAAATATATCTTAAATCAGAAGGATTTAAAATATATAAAGCATATGATGGAATGAAAGCTTTGGAAGTAATAACAGAGAATGACATTCATCTAATATTAATGGATATAATGATGCCTAAATTGGATGGAATCAAGGCAACTGTGAAAATACGAGAAGAAAGAAACATACCAATAATTTTAATTTCAGCAAAAAGTGAAGATACAGATAAAATAATGGGATTAAATATTGGAGCTGACGATTATATAACAAAGCCATTTAACTTATTAGAGCTTATAGCTAGAGTTAAATCAAACTTAAGACGTTATGTAACTTTAGGCAATTATGAAGATGCAAGTCAAGAAGTTTTAAAAAGTGGAGCTTTGGAGTTAAATACATTAACAAAAGAAGTGAAAATTGATGGTGAAAATATAAAAATGACTCCAATTGAGTACAAAATCATTAAACTTCTTTTAGAAAATAAAGGACGAGTTTTCTCAATAGATGAGATATACGAAAAAGTATGGAATGAAGAAAGTTTTAATTCAGAAAATACAGTAGCAGTACATATTAGGCGAATAAGAGAAAAGATTGAAATAAATCCAAAAGAACCAAGATTTTTAAAGGTGGTGTGGGGAGTTGGTTATAAGATTGAAAAATTTTAGTGGAAAACTTATAAAAGAAAAGAGTTTAATATTTAATTGCGTTTTGATTTTGGTCATTTTTACATTTACACAAATGTTAGGAATTCTTATATGTTTTAACTTTTTCTCTAGTAGTTTAATTTATTCTATGGGAATTATGCTTGTATTAAATTTTATATTATATAAAATACTGACAATGTAGATGAGGTGGACAAGTTGGAAAAATATAGAGCATTAAAGTTAGTCTCATTAATCATAATATCTATCTCATTTCCATTAACTATATTGTTGGTAACAATAGGACTTGCTGAACCTAAATACAATATACAAAAAACTTCTACAAAGAATGGAATTTTTAATATATCTGATGATTTTTATGACAGTAATTTGTTTGATGATGAGACAATGTTGAATTTATTATACAATTTTAAGCTATCTATAGGTATTGGGTTAAGTAGTGAAGAAAAAATAAATTACGAAGATTTTTACGCAAGAGGTAAGAGTCTAGATTCAAGTAGTAGTATTTCTGATTATAATAAAATCATGAAGAAGGTAGAAACTTCTTCTGAATATTTAAGTTCTCTAAAAAATATAAAAATGTATATTGTAAAGATAAATTCAGGCGAATTTTATACAAATACAGAATATAGTTCGTTAGAGGGTTTTAAGCAAAATATTAAAGGCTATTGTGACATAGAGATAGTAAATGATGGAGAAAGAAGCTCATATACTAAAAAAATAAATGGAGAAAAATTTGAATTAAATAATGTTAGTATGGAACTAAATGGAGAAGAGGACGCTTTTGAGGTCTATGCATCTTTTCCCAAAGAACCCACTGTAGATGATGGAATAGTATATACTAACTTTCAAGTATTTAAACAAGCTACAGAAAAAGTAAGATTATTTTTTGTAGCTAGTTTAAGTTTAGCAATTATATGTTTATTATCTATAATTTTATATAGTAGAATAAAATGTGAAGCTTTAAAAAGAAATAACATACTTTTACTAATATACAATAAGATACCTATGGAATTTAATGTAATATTGGTATCTATTTCAACCGTGTTTTTGATTATGTATATTTTTGATGTATCTTATGATATTTATGTCATGATGTTAGTTTCTGTATCCTTATTGGTAGTATCAAATAATATATTTTTTATACATGTTCAATTGAGTTATTTAGAAAATAAAATATGTATATTTAAGTCAAGTATTATAGTAAGAGTGATTTTATGGCTAATAAAGACTGTAAAGGAGGTCATTAACGCTATAAAAAAAGTATCTTTAGCAAGAAAAGTTATTATGATAGTGATAGCATCTTTAGTTTTAATCATGGCGATTAGCACTCAAAGTACAAGTTTTGGATTATTGGTTTCTATATGGATATTTTTAGGATTTGCAATATATATAACTAAAAGACTTTCCTATCTTAGCTATGTAATAGAAGGTACAGAAAAGATAAAACAGGGAGAGTTAGATTATAAGATAAAAATTGCAGGAAATGATAATTTTACATCTTTAGCTGAAAATATAAATAATATTGGAGAAGGTCTTGATAAAGCAATAGAAGAGCAAGTAAAGAGTGAAAGAATGAAGTCTGACCTTATAACAAATGTATCTCATGATTTGAAAACTCCACTTACTTCTATAATAAATTATGTAGACTTGATTAAAAAAGAAGAATCTATACAACCAGACTATATAAATGACTATATAAATGTACTTGAATCAAAGTCAAAAAGATTAAAATTATTAATAGAAGATTTATTTGAAGCTAGTAAAGTAAGTAGTGGTAATATAGAATTACAGATTAGTAAAATTGATTTAGCGCAACTATTAAGACAAAGTATAGGTGAACTTGAAGAGAAGTTGTCTAAAAGTAATTTAGATATAAAATTAAATGTCCCAAATAATAAGGTATATATATGGGCAGATGGAAGAAGAATGTATAGAGTATTTGAAAATCTTTTGTCTAATATAGCTAAATATTCTTTAGAGGGAACTAGAGTATATATTGATGTATACGATTGTGATAAAAATCTAAAAGTAACTATGAAAAATATATCTTCTTATGAATTAAACTTTGACCCAAGTGAGATTATGGAAAGATTTAAAAGGGCAGACGAATCAAGAAATACTGAAGGTAGTGGATTAGGACTTGCTATTGCAAGAGATTTAGTAAACTTACAAGGTGGAAAGTTCTATATAGAAATAGATGGAGATTTATTTAAAGCAAATTTAGAGCTTCAAAAATATGAAGAAGAAGTAACAAGTGTAGATTGAGATAATATTTAAATACACACATACTTTTATAAAGAATAATAAATTTTATCATAATAAATTAAAATCTTGCTAGTAACGATTGAAATGTAAAAAACAGAGTGGTTTAAAACTACTCTGTTTTTTATTTAAAATCAAGATGATAATAAATTAAAATTGTACATATAATTTAGAAACTATTATCTAAAGATTATAGGATAATTCCAAATAAATATATAGATATCACACCTGTAACAATAGAAATCCCAATAGATTTAAACCTATAAGCTACAAGAAGTACAACTAGAAAAGATATAATTTTAGGATTAGTCATAGATAAATATAAATTATCATCATTAAAGAATACATCTTTAGCAGTTAAAGAAGTAAGTATTGCTACAGGTATAAATTTCATGATTTTTTTCAAAGGTTCAGGCATTTCTTTTTTTGAGAAAATCAACATAGGAAGAACTCTTGGAAGATATGTGACAATATACATTCCAATTATAATACAAAGTATGTAATAATTATTATTCATAAGACTCCTCCTTTTTATAGTAAGATTCCTCTATGAAGAAACCAATCAAAGATGCTAAAATTGAAGTAACTATTATCACCAAATTATTTCTAAATAATGCATATAATACAACTGAAATAATAATTGATGATATAAATACCACAATATAAATTTTATTTTTTATCTGAGAAACTATTAGAGCTATAAACATAGAGGTCAATATAAAACCAGAAATAGAACTATCTATAGATATACTTTCTCCTAAAAATGCTCCAATAAAATTAGCTAAAACTGATGAAATTAGACAGAAGAAGTTTAGATAAAGTGCATTTTTATCAGACCAATTTCCAGTAGTAAATTTTTCGTAATTAACTGCAAACGTTTCATCTGTTATAGTATGACAAAATGGTAATATAAATTTTGGACTTTTATTTTTTATACACATATTTAAATTAGAGCTCATTAGAAAATGTCTTAAATTAACAATGAATGTAGTCAAAACAATAGATGTTATACTTGCTCCAGTAGAAATCATTGAAGCTGCAATAAATTGAGAACTTCCTCCAAATACTAGTGTTACCATTAGTGCTATTTGAAAAGGTGAAAGACCAGATTTTTGTAATAGTATTCCTCCTACTATACCTATAGGTATATAACCTAGAAATATTGGGATTGAAGCAATAAAACTTTCTCTTAGCTCTTGAGATTTTCCCATAATAAAATCACTCCTTTTGTTTTAATGTATTAAAGATTAGTAAAACAGTAAAATAGATTAGTGGTATAATTGCAATCATACTTAAAAATGAATTTGGATTAATATGTAAACTATCATATAAAATCAAGATAGTTTAAAAATACTATCAAAATCAATATACTGGTAATAATCTATATTAATCTCTATAAATTAATTACTATTTGTTGTAATTTTATTGTAACAACAAAAAAAAATAC
Source organism: Clostridioides sp. ZZV14-6387 (assembly GCF_020657835.1). NCBI lineage: Bacteria > Bacillati > Bacillota > Clostridia > Peptostreptococcales > Peptostreptococcaceae > Clostridioides > Clostridioides sp. ZZV14-6387. The sequence goes on along the minus strand of NZ_JAGWCW010000008.1, from coordinate 61,652 downwards.
ACACAATTAAAAAATTGTGTGCAATACAATTATCTTTTTTCATCCAATAATCTTTTCAGTACAGTAAGACCTGCTTTAAGTTCTTCTGTACTTTCTGTAGCACATACGGCTATTCTTATTGCAGAAATAGGTTTTTCCTTTCCAACAGCAAAACGCTCAGATGCATAAACCTGTACACCTTTTTTAAGTGCCTCCATTTCAAATTCTTCTGCCATTATATCATCAGGCAGAATCAACCACCTAAAGATACATTCATCACTTCCTAAAAGATTGTATTCAGATAAATACTGATTAATAATCTTGTTTCTTCTCCTTGCAGATTTGCGACGAGCATTGATTAATTTATCAGCTTCTCCTGAACTAATCATACGATAAGCAATTTCTGTTAAAAAATAGGATTGAGATAAATTAATATTGTATAAAGCACTTGATAACGCTTCTCTATACTGTTTAGGTGTAGAGATATAGGCCAAACGTAAGCTAGGTGCAATAATTTTTGATAAACTCGTAATATAGATTGTCTGATTTGGTATATAAAAAGCCACTGGATTTAAATGTTCCTCATTAAGTAAGCTATGAATAGCATCTTCAATAACAATTAGATTGTATTTAGATGCAATATTTGCAATCATCTTTCGCCCATTTTGTGACATTATATGTGTAGTTGGATTTTGATAATCTGGTATTATGTATAGTCCTTTAATATTTTCATTTTTACAAGCATATAATAGACCTTCTTCACTAATTTCCATATTTTCTTGTTTAATTGGAACTAGTTGTATTCCAAGCATTTTAGCTGCAGTCTTTATTCCAGGGTAAGTTAATGGGTCTACACCTATTTTATCTCCATGTTGAAATAAACCTGCTAAAATGGCTACAATTGCATTTTGTCCACCACTTGCAGGAAGTAGACTATCTGCTGTAGTTTCAAGTCCAGCTCTAAAAATTAATTTAACAATAGCTTCTTTTTGCCACTTGGCACCATCTCTTTGGCCATACTGAAATATAGTTTTAAAATCGATTTCTTTAATTATATGCTTAAACAAGGTATTCATTTCTTCTAATGTGAAATCTGGATTCATTGTACCCATTTCAATAAATGTAATTTTATTATTACTCGACATTAAGAATAAATTTGAGCGTGTATCATAAGATACAAAGGTCCCACTTCCAGTAACTCCACTTACCAATCCTTTTTTTTCACAAATTTTAAAAGCTCTAGAAATGGTACTGACATTAACATCTAAAAAATCTGCCAATTCACGTTGTGGTGGTAATTTAGTACCTGGCAACAACAATCCATTATTGATGTCTATTTCTAACTGTTCTGCAAGAGCTTTATATAATATTTGTCCTTTTGAAGGTCGCTTTGGTTTCCAGCTCATAGGATAATTTTCAAAAGAATTAATTGGCATAAATTTTCACCTCTCATTATTAGTTTAATTGCTATCTTTATCTAAAACAATGAAGCCATATTTTTAATTATTCTTATTTTCTAACTCTATTTCCAAGTTCTTTATAAATTTATTAAATTCTTCTGGATGTCTTTTTCCAAATAATATTCTTACAAGGACTGAATTAATTTTTCCAAATACATTTCTCTCACTTTCACTTTCAGTGAAAATAAGTTTTGTATTTTTTAAATCAATATGTATAAGTTCATATCTAGTGATAATACTTTCTCTGTTATTGCTTGTTTTTATCTCATATATTTTATTTTTTTCAAAATTAGTTATTTCAACCTTAAATCTTTTGTTATTTTTCTGTTGTACAAATGTACCCACTGCTTTTTTTTCATTAAAATTAGGAAAATTTAATCTTGCAGATTTTGTAAATATATTAAATATATCTTTTGCAGAATGTTTTAATAAGATTTCAGCTTTAAATGTATTCATATCGTTTTCCTCTCTGTATGTAAATTTAATACTCGTAAATTAATTTTTAAGTTAAAATAGTATAATATGCCATATAAAAGCATGTAAAAGTCATTTGTATATCCAAAACCATATGGTATAAGTATTTATACTATTATGTAAAAGTAAAATTTTAAAACAGAAAGTGTTAAAAGCATAATTTATAATAATTTTTATTGTTGAGTAGATATGTATTATTATATCTAATTAAACAAGTTTTTCAATTATAAATTTATAAATATTATTATATTATAATTCAAATAAAGGATTAAATTATTTAAATTTATAAATAGTAAATACATTTAGTAAATTACTAAATATACAAAATGTAAATGATTATCAAATTGTATAAGTACCAATAACACCCAGTTACCTACAGGGTTTGAATAGCAAAAAATATTAAATTAAGTATGGCATGATAGTTGCTTATATAATTTATCAAGAAAGGAGTTATTAAGCATGGAGTTGAGAGATAAACTTGTAAACATCATAAATACAGAAAATAAAAAGGAACCATTAACAGATGTTCAGATAGCAAAGTTTTTAAGTACAACTAGAGAGAATATAACTAATTTAAGAAAAGAGCTTAATATAAGTAATTCAAGGCAAAGAAGATATCCTTATCTAAAGTCAGCAATTTCATCTATATTACAAAAGAATAAAAATATTTCTATATCAGAAATCACAAGAGAATTGATGGCAGAAGGTTTTAATATATCAAGAAGAGTTGTAGAGGAACTTTTGCCTAATGAAAGTTTGGAAATGAATGTAGTAGAGATACCTAAAGAAGAATCAGAAGATTCATTTGAAACTCTAATAGGAAATAAGGGAAGTCTTAAAAATGCAGTGGAACAGGCTAAGTCAGCTATATTATACCCTCCAAAAGGATTGCCCACGTTGATTGTAGGAGAAAGTGGAGTTGGTAAAAGTTTATTTTCTAAGCATATGTATGAGTTTGCAAAGAAGAAAAAAGTAATAAAAGAAAGTTCAAATTTTGTTGTATTTAATTGTGCTGATTATAGTGACAATCCACAATTATTGTTATCTTTGTTATTTGGATATAAAAAAGGTGCATTTACAGGTGCTGAATATGATACACCAGGTCTTGTAGAGGAAGCTGATGAAGGGGTTTTATTTTTAGATGAAATACACAGATTGCCTCCAAAAGGTCAAGAAATACTATTTTCTATATTAGACAGAGGAAAGTTTAGAAGATTAGGTGAAACTAATGCTGAAAGGAAAGTAAGTATTATGTTGATTGGAGCTACTACTGAAAATGTGGAAACTAATTTATTATTGACATTTAGAAGAAGAATACCAATGCTAATAACTTTACCACCATTACATGAGAGACTACTAAAAGAGAAAATAGACCTTATATACAATATCTTTCAACAAGAGTGTAATAGAATAAATGCAAAAATATTTGTAGATAAAAATGTAATTGAAATACTTGCACTAAAAAAATTTAGTGGAAATATAGGGCAATTACAAAATATGATTCAGGTTCTTTGTGCAAGAGCTTTTATGAAGTTTATAAATTCCAAAGGTGAAGATAAAGAGTCAATAGTAGTAGTAGATATAAATGAAGTTCTAAAGCTTAAAGATTCTTTTAAAGATGCAGCTTTTCAAGAGGTTGAATACACAGAAATAAGAAAATATTTAAAAAATGCTATATTTATGCCATTTAATTCAGATGAATCATCAGTAAAAGGAAATTTTTTGAGTGACGAGTATATGTTACCAGAAGATATATACAAAACAATTGAAAAAAAATATTATGATTTAAAATCCCTTGATATTGAAGATATAGATATAGAGAATATTTTATGGACTTTTATTTTAAATAGATTTGCTGATTTAAAGTTCAATCTTAATAGTGATGAAGAGCTTTTTTCAATGAGTGATTTAAATAGTTTTGTAAGTGATGATTTAGTCAAGTTAGTAAAAGAACTTATGAATGATATAGTTGAAAAAAATATTAGCTTAGAAGTAAATAAAAACATGTTCAAATATCTGGCAATACACTTAGAAGAAGCTATAAAAAGAATTAAATTAAATCAAAAAATAATAAACGTAAATTTAGAAAAAATAAGAAGTGATTTTTCAAAAGAATATGAAATTGGTAAAAATTTTGCAATAAAAATAGAAGAATTAATTGGTATTAAGATTCCAGATGATGAGATTGGATTTATAACACTATATATAAAATCAGCTCTAAAAAATGAAGTAAAAAAAGATAAAGTAGGATTAATAATAATTTCTCATGGACGTATAGCTACTGAGACTGTAAATGTGGTTAAAGAACTTTTAGGAGTAAAGTTTCCTGTAGCTATAGACATGCCTTTAGATGAAAAACCAATAAATATATACAATAAGGCAGTAGAATTATCAAAAATAATAGACCAAGGAAAAGGAGTTTTGTTTTTGGTAGATATTGGTTCACTTACGAACATAGGTCAGATAGTAAATAAGCGAACTAATATAAATACTAAAACTATTGATAGAGTGGATTTATTAATGGCATTAGAGGCAGCTAGGAAAGTTTCTATGGGAGATGAAGAATTAGATGAAATATTTTTTTCTTTGTTAAAAGATAGGATGGGATATAACTATGAATTGGAAAAACATATGGATAAATCAAATGCAATTGTAACTTTGTGTCTTACTGGAGAAGGAACTGCCAAATACATAAGTGAAACATTGGAAGAAAAGTATAATAATACTAAATGTTATCAAATGAGTGCGTTAGATGAAAATTTATTTTGTAAAATTGAAAATTTGAAGGAGACAAACAATATATTGGCTATTGTTGGGACAATAAATCCTAAGATACCAGGTATAAATTTTATCCCATATAATAAAGAACTTTTCAAAAACCTGGATATATACTTATCAAACTCAAGAAAACAAGAAGACAAACAAATTAAAGTGTATGAAAGAATGCTTGATGAAGATTTAGTTATTTTCGAACCAAATATATACTTTAAAAAGGATTTATTAGAGTATATATGTTCAATTCTTATAAATAAAGGATATGTGGAAAAAGATTACTTAGATTCTGTTTTACATAGAGAAGAAATGCTTCCAACATATTCTAAAGGAGCCATAGGTGTACCACATGGAGATTCATCTACTGTAAATAGTACAAGGTTTGTTTTTGTTAAACTAAAGAATCCTATTGACTGGAATGTAGGTAATGTAAATTTTATATTTATGCCAGTTTTTAAGACTAATGATAAAGATATTGTTAAAAATGTTCTTGAAATATTAAAAGATGAAGAATTTATGAATAATGCTAAGCAGTGTTTTAATAAAAATGATTTCAAAAATATTATATTAGATAAATTTAAACATCTGTAGCCATAACAAAAAATTGAGAGGAGTCAAAGTAATGAATGTAGATTTAATATCATTAGGCTTAGAATCTAATGATTATGAAAGTGTTATTAAAGAATTAGGAAATAAAATGTATGAAAAAGAATATGTAAAAAACACATACATAAGTGCTGTATTAGAAAGAGAAAAGACACTACCAACAGGTCTTGATATTGGTGAAATGTGTGTTGCTATTCCGCATACAGATTCAAAACATATAAATGAATCTAATGTAGCTGTGGGTATATTGAAAAATCCTGTAAAGTTTAATTCAATGATAGACCCAACAGATAGATTGGATGTAGAACTTGTATTCTTATTAGCAGTAAAGAATCCAGATTCACAAGTAAAATTATTAAAAGATTTAATGTCAGTTTTTCAAAATATAAAATTATTAAAAAATATAAAAAATGCGTCAACAAAAGAAGAAGTAGCTCAATTATTGGATTTTATAGAGTTATAGTGAAAATCCAAACAATCAAGAGTAAGTGTTGTTTTTAAATGAATTTAATTTATATAAAATAAAAACTTAAAGTATAAAATTAGGAGGAAATTATTATGAAACAATTCAATGTATTATCAGTTTGTGGTTCAGGGACAGTTACATCATCAATGGTGGCAGGTAAATTAAAAGAAGTATTAGGAGATAAGGGAATTTCTATTACAACAACAGAAGCTAGACCAACAGAAGCACTAAATTTGGCACAATCAGGAAGATTTGATTTTATAACATTTACTAGTCCACTTCAAACAGGTGATTATGGAATACCTACCATAAATGCATTTGCTTGTTTAACTGGAATAGGTGAAGAGGCATTTTTTGAAGAAGTATTAACTGTTATTGAGGGAATAAATAAGTAATATCTAGGTGTAAATTATAGTATTTAAATCTGTGATTTAGATACTATAATTAGTCTGAAAATTCAATTAAATATTTATAAATAGGAGGATAAAAGATGTTAGAATTTATGAAATCTATAATCGATACGTTTGGTTCTGCAATTATAGTTCCAATTATAATATTCATAATAGCAAAAATATTTAAAGTGACTACAAAGAAATCGTTTCTTTCTGCTGTTTATGCAGGAGTTGCTTTACAAGGTTTTACACTTATATTAAATTCTTTTACACCAATAATAACACCAGTTATTAATAGAATGGTTGAAAGTACAGGGGTAAATCTACCAGTTTTTGATGTTGGTTGGCAAGCTACATCATTGGTCGCATTTTCAACAAGTGCAGGAATGATATATTTAGGCCTTGGAATTTTATTACAAACAATTTTATTTTTAGTAAAATGGACAGATGTATTTCAGCCTTCAGATTTATGGAATAATTATTCGTATATGGTATGGGGAGCTATGGTCATAGGAGTAACAGGAAATTTCCCTTTAGGTATAGGATGTATGGTTTTATTAAACTTATATAGTTTATTAATATCAGAATTAGTTGCAAAGAGATGGTCCAGTTACTATAGATATCCTAACTGTACAATAATAGCTATGCATAACGTTGAGGCCTCTGTATTTGCAGTATTTGCAGACCCTATATACAATAAACTTGGATTAAACAAAATTAAGTTAAATCCTAAAGAACTAGAGAAAAAACTAGGTTTCTTAGGTGAACCAATTACTTTAGGTCTTTTTCTAGGTATGTTTATTGGGATATTAGGTAATATGACAAGAATAAATACTATGGAAGCTTGGGGAGAAATAATGAAGGTAGGAATATCTACGAGTGCTGTTATGGCAATTTTCCCTAAAGTAGCAAGTATGTTTGCTCAAGCATTTGCACCTATAACAGAAGCTGCTAGGAAGATTATGCAAAAAGCTGGAAATCGTGAGTGGTATATAGCAGTAAATGATGCTGTTGGATATGGTGAACCTGCAACACTAATATCAGGTCTTATTTTAATTCCAATAATGCTTGTAGTAGCCATGATACTTCCTGGTAATAAGGTATTACCAGTTGTAGATTTATTGGCAATTCCATACATGGTGCAAGGTTTAGTTGCTATACATAATGGTAATATTCCAAAAGTATTAGTTTCAGGTATAATTTGGTTTGGACTAGGATTATATATTTGTACATCTACAGCACCATTATTTACAGATATGGCTACAGGAATAGGAGTTGCTATACCAGCAGGAGCAATGCTAATAACAAGTTTCAATATATTAGGAAAACCTCTGATGGGATTAGTTTTCTTTGCGTTTTTAAGTGCAAATCCGATTTATATAGGTCTTTCGATTGCAATTTACTTCATCTTATGGTCGTTATTTAGAAAAAATAAAGCAAGTATACTTGATTATTTAGAAAAGCAAGCACTTAAAAATGTAGTAGAGGAGTCTGTAGCAGTTTAAATTTATAAGTGATAAAAAGAGGAATTAAAGGAGTTTATAGTTGATTTTATATAAATATCAGAGATTATTTGATAAGTATTTAAATGAAATATAGACTCCTTTTTATGATGTATATATTTATAATTTATTGTATTGTATAGTCAATTTTTTAGGTGTCTTGTTATACAAACATACTCTTTTATGTTTATACAATAATGTAGTCTAATTTTATAAAATGTAACTCATATTGGCAAAATACCTTGTATATAACGTATTTGCATGAATAAACTATTTATCTTTTGTATGGCATAGATATTGCTATATACAAGTATATAGCATGAAAGGAGATATTTATATGTCAGATAAAATGAGAGCATCAGTATTATACAATATAGGTGATGTTAGATATGAAATGGTAGATATACCAGAAATAAAAGAGAAAGAAGTACTTGTAAATGTAAAATATGTTGGAATATGTGGTTCAGATTTACCTAGGTCTATGGTAAGTGGTTTGAGTGGAAATACAGCATATCCATTAATTTTAGGACATGAATTTTCTGGGGAAGTTGTTAAAGTTGGAGAAAAAGTAAAAAATATTAATGTAGGAGATAGAGTGACAGTTGCTCCATTAGTACCTTGTAGAGAATGTAACCATTGTAAAAAGGGTAATTTTGGTTTGTGTGATGATTACAATATAATTGGAACAAGAGTAAATGGAGCATTGGCAGAATATGTAAGAGTTCCTGAAGAACATATTTTAAAACTTCCAGATACATTGGACTATGAAACTGCTGCTGGAATTGAACCAGCAACTATAGCTTATCATGGTATTTCAAATTCAGGTATTAAAGTAGGAGATAGTGTAGTTGTATTAGGTTGTGGTCCAATAGGCCAATTTACTATACAATGGGCAAGGGTTTTTGGAGCGTCTAAAATTATAGCTATCGATATTTTTAATGAAAAATTAGAACTTTCTAAATCTCTAGGAGCAAATTATACCTTGAATTCAAAAGAAGTAAATGTAATTGAAGAAATAAGAAAAATAACCAATGGTGGTTCTGATATTGTTATAGAAACTGCTGGTAGTAGGTTTACACAAGAACAATCTTTACTAATAGCTAAAAAAAGAGGGCAGATAGTATTTGTAGGAATATCACATGCAGAACTACCGCTTAGTGTAGAAGCTACTGAGTGTATATTGCGTGGAGAACTCACTTTAAAAGGTTCTTGGAATTCATATACAAGTCCTTATCCTGGAAGAGCATGGACTGCAACTTTGGATTTTATGGAAAAAGGTGATATTGTTTTTACACCAATGATTTCACACAAAATAGGGCTTAATGAGGTAGGAGATTTTTTAAGTAAAATGAGCAAGAAAGAGATTAAATTTAATAAAATCCTAGTAGAAATATAATAATTAAATTATAAAATTTGGATATTAAACAAAATAAGAGTAATTTTTCTAAATAAAATGTAGGGGGGAGAAAGATGTTAGAAAGTTTAAAGGAAGAGGTACTAAAAGCGAATTTAGAATTACCTGCAAGAGGGCTAATTACTTATACCTGGGGAAATGTGAGTGGTATAGACAGAGAAAAAGGATTGGTAGTTATAAAACCAAGTGGTGTAGAGTATAGTAGTATGAGTGTAGAAGACATGGTAGTAGTTGATTTAGAAGGCAATGTAATTGATGGTAAATTGAAGCCGTCTTCAGATACTCCAACGCATCTAGTTTTATATAAAGAGTTTGAAGAATTAGGAGGAATAGTGCATACACATTCAAGTTGGGCAACTATTTGGGCTCAAATAGGAAAATCTATACCAGCATGTGGTACTACTCATGCAGATTATTTTTACGGAAGTATACCATGCACTAGAAAAATGGTTCGAGAAGAAATTTGTAATGATTATGAAAAGGAGACTGGAAATGTGATTGTTGAAGAGTTTATGGGAAAAAATCCAATTCATTGTCCAGGAATAATTGTGAATGACCATGGACCTTTTACATGGGGCAAAAATGCAAAAGAGGCTGTACATAATGCAGTAGTTTTGGAAGAAGTCGCAAAAATGGCTTATTATACAGAATTAATGAGCCCTGAGAATATTATGGATAAAGTGCTTATGAATAAACATTTTTCGAGAAAACATGGAAAAGATGCATACTATGGTCAAAAATGATTATTTGGAGGTAAATTATGTTGGAGTCTTTGAAGGCTAAAATTGTTGAAATAGCAATTAAAGCAGAACATTATGGCTTATGTAAAGAAAAGGCTGGTAATTTTAGTATTAGAGATAAAGAGACTGGATATGTTCTCATAACACCCTCTGGTATAGGCAGAGGAGAATTAAAAACAGAATATATTTGTGTGTTAGATTTAGATGGAAATGTAATAGAAGTTAAGAAGGGAATTAAGCCTAGCAGTGAAATATTGATGCATATTGAAATATATAAAACAAGGGAAAATGTGAATGCTATATCACACACTCACTCTATATATGCAACATCTTTTTCGGTAGCAAAGAAACCCATTATACCAATTGTATATGAGTCTGTTAATTATGGTGGTTATGTGGATATTGCTCCATATGCAAGGCCAGGAACTTTAAAACTTGCTAAAAATGTTTCAAAATTATTGCTATATACAGATGCTTGTTTGTTAGAAAGACATGGATTAACAACTGTGGGTAATGATTTAGAAGAGGCATTATTAAAATCAAGGTATGTAGAAGAAGTAGCAGAAATATACTATAGGTCTTTAGTGTTAAATCAATTTAAGGAACCTGAAGCAGTAGATGTTGATGAATTTAAATCATGGAAATATCCAGAAGAAATAAAATTTTAATCTATACAAATTACATTAAGATATTAATTAAAATATAGATATACTATTTATGTGAATTATTATTTTTGTAAATGTATTTAGTATACTTTTTTAAACGAATATAGAATTCCAGAGTCGTATGAATTTGACTTGGAATTCTATATTTTTTATTTATGCATTATTTTTCAACTGATTTTCTGGAGAATTTATATATTCAAAGTATTTTTTAGTTTCAGATACTATTATAGGAGATAATGCAAGTAAAGCTATTAGGTTAGGTATTGCCATAAGTCCATTTACAATATCAGCAATTATCCAAACAACTTCTAATTTTAAGAATGCACCTAATAGTACCATGGCAACAAATACAGTTCTATATCCATTCATGCCTTTTACACCAAATAGGAACTCAAAACATCTTTCTCCATAATAACTCCAACCTAAAATTGTAGTAAATGCAAATAATGTCAAACTAATTGTAAGTAATATTGGTCCAAATGTAGGAATTGCTCCATTAAAAGCTGCCTGTGTCATAACAGCTCCATTAAGGTCTGAACACCATACTCCTGAAATAACAAGAGAGAATCCAGTAAGTGTACAGATTATAATAGTATCTATAAAAGTACCTGTCATAGATATAAGACCCTGTTCCGCTGGCCATTCAGTTTTAGCCGCAGCTGCAGCTATTGGAGCACTACCTAGACCAGATTCATTTGAAAATACACCACGAGCTATACCATTTCTAATAGCTAGTGAGATAGTTGCTCCTAGGAAACCACCAGTTGCAGCAGTAGTTGTAAAAGCACTTTTAATTATTAGCATAAAAGTTTCTGGTATCTTGTTCCAGAAAGATATTAAAATAATACCACAGATTACAATGTATATAACAGCCATAAAAGGTACTATTTTAGTAGCTACATTAGAGATACTTTTAAGACCTCCAAACACAACTAAGGCTACAAATACTGCTAATATGACACCTGTAATTCTAGGGTCTACACCAAAACTACTATTTATTGCATCTGTTATTGAATTTACTTGAGTGAAAGTACCTATTCCTAAAAGTGCAACTAATATACCACTTATAGCAAAAAATATTGCAAGAGGTCTCCATTTTTCACCCATACCATTTACTATGTAATACATAGGTCCACCAGACACTTGACCATTTTTGTCTTTAGTTCTATATTTTATTGCAAGAACACCTTCTGAATACTTAGTAGCCATTCCAAAGAATGCTGCTATCCACATCCAAAAAAGGGCACCAGGTCCCCCAGCCTTAATAGCTGTAGCAACACCTACAATATTACCAGTACCAACTGTAGCAGCTAGTGCAGTACATAAAGCTGCAAAACTTGAAACATCACCACTACCTTTGTTTTCAGCAGAGAAGATTAATTTAAGAGCTCTTGGAAGTTTAGTTATTTGTATAACTCCAAGTTTAACAGTAAGCAATATACCAGTACCAACAAGTAGTACTAGTAAGGGTGGTCCCCAAATAAAAGCATCAACTTTGTTTAAAATATCAATTAGATTCATAAAAACACTCCCTCATTTTTTTTTGCTTTGCATAATCAATAGAATTTTTAATGAAGTAATTGACAGGAAATAAGTATAATTTATTAATAATTTCTAGTGTAATAAAAAAAGCTAAATCTAAAAAAGATTCAGCTCTGGATATACACTAATTAGCAACCAAAATAAAAGTATTAATAATACTGATTTTGGTAGATAATCCCTGTCCTTTTGCCTGAGAGATTGAGCATAAAAGCCTTGCCCCTTCGGCGCCCATAATGGGTCTCTCCAGAGTTCCGTAAATTTTACAGTCCTACTTTTAAAAAGTACCTGAGAGTGTTACTCCTTCGGTGTGCTAGATAGCAACTCTTCTATAAAATCTTAACCGGATATTGATTTGTCATAGCTTATTGTATTAATAATATTAATATAAGTTTTTATGTTTTGTCAACTAAAAAATTAAAAAACAGTAAGAAGATATAAAAATGTAAGTCTAATTACGAATAATAAAATTAAAAATATAAGTAATATACGTGGAATTTGATGTCATAATAAGTATACAAATTAGGTATAAAATAAGTTTTAGATAAAAAAATAAGAAAATCTTAAATAATTAATTAGATACCATTAAATTATGGTAATATTATAGTTACGATATTAAGAAAAGTTCTATTTATTTAGATTTTAAGTGCAATATGAGATTGAACATAGAGAAAGGAAGTATTTTTAGATGGGAAAAATATTAGTACTAGCAGAAAAACCTTCTGTTGGAAGAGATATAGCAAAAGTTTTGGGGTCGAAAAATGAAAAAAGTGGATATATAGAGGGGCCAAAGTATGTAGTTACTTGGGCATTAGGTCATTTAGTTACACTTGCAGACCCTGAAAGTTATGGAGAAAGATATAAATCATGGAACTTAGAAGACTTACCAATTCTTCCTAAGTATCTAAAGACTGTTGTAATAAAAAAGAGTGGAAAGCAATTTAATACAGTCAAGGCTCAAATGAATAGGAATGATATAGATGAAATAGTTATAGCAACAGATGCAGGTCGTGAAGGAGAACTTGTGGCAAGATGGATAATAGAAAAATCACAAGTAAAAAAGCCTTTAAAACGTCTTTGGATTTCTTCAAGTACAGATAAAGCAATAAAAGAAGGTTTTGCAAAATTAAAAAGTGGAAAAGAATATGAAAATTTATATTATTCAGCAATAGCACGAGCAGAAGCTGATTGGATTATTGGAATAAATGCAACTAGAGCTTTGACAACAAAGTATAATGCGCAACTTTCTTGTGGAAGAGTTCAAACACCTACTCTTGCCATGTTACTAAAGAGAGAGGAAGAAATAAGAAATTTTAAACCTAAAGAGTACTATGGATTGGAGTTAATTGCTACAAAGGGAAGTTCAGACATAAAATTTATTTGGAGTGATAAGAACAACAATTCTTCAACATTCAGTAAAGAAAAGATAGATTCTACATTAAAAAAGGTGAAAAATTTAGATATAAAAATATCTGAGGTAAGTAAATCATATAAGAAAAAATATTCTCCTGCACTATATGATTTAACAGAGTTGCAAAGAGATGCAAATAAAATGTTTGGATTTTCAGCAAAAGAAACATTGTCTATAATGCAAAAGTTATATGAGCATCATAAAGTGCTTACTTATCCTAGAACTGATTCTAGATATTTAACATCAGATATTGTTGGGACATTAAAAGACAGGATAAAAGCTGTAAATGTTAGTGATTATTCAAAGATTTGCAACAAATTATTAAAAAGCAATATTACAGCTAATAAATCTTTTGTTGATAATTCAAAGGTAACAGACCATCATGCAATAATACCAACAGAGCAGAAGGTATTTATGAGTGATTTTAGTGATAAAGAGCGAAAAATATATAATCTTGTAGTAAAAAGATTTTTAGCAGTATTATCTCCTCCATTTGAATATGAGCAGACAACTATAAATGCAAGTATAGAAGGAGAAACATTCAAAGCAAAGGGAAATAAAGTAATAAATTTAGGATGGAAGGAAAGCTATAAAGATATTGATGATGAAGATGAATATGAAAGTATACCAAATGTTTTAGAAAAAGACATACTTAAAGTTAAGGAATTAAAGGTAACTTCAGGTAAAACAAATCCGCCACCATATTTGAATGAGGGCACATTATTAACAGCTATGGAAAAAAATGGTCTTGGAACAGTTGCTACAAGAGCAGATATAATAGAAAAATTGTTCAATTCATTTTTGATGGAAAAGAAAAATAAAGATATATATATAACATCAAAAGGGAGACAATTATTGGATTTGGTTCCAGTAGATTTGAAAACACCAGAACTTACAGCTTCATGGGAAAAAAAATTATTGGAGATTTCAAATGGAAAACTTAATAAAAACACATTTATAAATGATATGAAAGCTTATTCAAAAGACATTGTCTTAGAAGTGAAAAATAGTGATAATAAATTTAAACATGATAATTTAACTAAAAATAGATGTCCAGAGTGTGGTAAATTCATGCTGGAGGTAAATGGTAAAAAAGGTAAAATGCTGATTTGTGAAGATAGAGAGTGTAATACTAGAAAAACTATATCACAAGTAACTAATTCAAGATGCCCTAATTGTCATAAGAAATTAGAACTTCGTGGAGAAGGTGAAGGAAGAATTTTCACTTGTAGCTGTGGATATAGAGAGAAATTGTCATCTTTCAATAAAAGAAAGCAAGAGGAAAAAAAGAAGGCATCAAAAAAAGATGTTAATCAATACTTAAAAAATCAAAACAAAACTCAAGAAACATTTAATAATCCATTTGCAGAAGCACTAGCTAAATTGAAAAATAAATAGTTTTTAAATTATTATTATACACAATTAGAAGTTTAACTATATATTAGTTATATGTACTGATATAATATAGTGTATAATTTAGGCATGAAAGTAGGGCTGTTAAATGGATTTAAATATTATATTTGAATATTATTGTAAAAAATGTGAGGATACATGGAATAATTCAAGTGTTGAATTATCTGAGAATATAGAAACATATAGTAAAAATTCACAAAAAAAGAGTGAAAAAGAATTGGATAAATTGATAGATACATTATCAACTCACTTAAAAAAATATCCAAGTGATTTTGTATTGAGAAGAATGTGGGTAAAAAAAGGCGAGGTATTTTTACAAAATACATTAGAAAAAGACAATATTTTCAAGTTAGAAAAAATGGATGTTGAAGATAGAAAAAAGTTTTTAGGTATAACAAAACAGTTTATTAGAGATGCCAGAAAATTTGATGATGATTTGCCTATAAGTGATATTATGCAGGCAATGAGGAATGTATGGATTTCAAATGCATTACAATTATTATTTGATAAAGAAGTTTATTATTCAAAAGCAAACTTTGCATATAGCATGTTATATCCATATACAGACAACTATTTAGACAATACAAATATAAATGAAATTGATAAAGTCTTATTTAATAGCTGGTTAGAAAAAAGACTCTTGGGAGAACAAATTAAACCTAATAACTACCATGAAAGTAAAGTATCCCAAATGATTGATTATATTGAAAGTGTTTATCCTAGAGAACAATTTAAAGAAGTCTATGAGTCACTATTATTGATATTTAAAAGTCAAGTAAAGAGCTTAAAGCAACAAGATAGAAAAAGTAATTTGTGTAAAGAAGAATTATTATCTATTTCTATTGAAAAAGGTGGTTCATCTGTTTTAGTAGATGGACACTTAATAAGTGGTTTGATGACAAAGGAAGAAATAGAGTTTTGCATTGGTTATGGATTTTTATTGCAAGTATCTGATGATTTGCAGGATATAAAAGAAGATTTAAAATTCAATCATGAAACTGTTATGACAGAAACGATAAAAAATGGAACTTTAGATAAAATCACAAATAAATTAATAAATTTTACTATTGAATTGATAGATGGTTTTAAAATTAATAATAAAAACGAATCTGTAATAACTATGATAAAGAATGATTGCTTGATGTTAATCTTATTTTCTGTAGTGTATAATGCTGAATTTTTTTCTAAGGAATATATAAAAGTAATAGAAAAATTTATTCCATATACAATATCTTACTCATTAGAAATTAAAGAAAAATTTAAAAATGTAGATGTTTTAAATAATGAAGACGAATATAAAGAAATGATTGATATTATTTGTAAAGAGTAGCAAAAATAGTGAGATGTACAATACATCTCACTATTTTAAGTTTAAATAAAATGTAAAAGCTAATCTATTTAAATGCAGTGATAATACCATTATCGTGTAGATTTTTTATGATTGTAGCTGCTATGGGAAATCCAAATAATCCAGCTATTCCAAATAGTTGAGCTCCAACAAACATACACATTAGAGTTATTAAAGGGTATAGACCAATTTGGTGTCCTACTACCTTTGGTTCTAGTATCTGTCTAACTACAGTTATAATGATATATAGTATTAGAAGCCCTATTGCTAAGTTGATATTGCCATTAATTAATGAAATAATCATCCAAGGTGTCAAAATACTTCCTGTACCTAAGACTGGTAAAATATCAACAAGTGCTATGATGACAGATATAGCAAATGCATTTTCAACTCTTAGGATATTAAGTCCAATAAGTAGCTCTATAAATGTCACTGATAGTAGTATTGCATATGCTTTTAGCAGTTTTAAAAGAGCATTAATACTACTATTTTTTATATTTATTATCATCAGCTGACTTTTTTCTGGAAATTGTTTTAAGATAAAGTTTACTATTTTTTGATAGTCAAAAGTAAAGAAAAAAGAAGCAATCAAGGTAATAATAAGTTTTAGCATAAATGCAGGTGTTTTACTTGCAATACTTGCAATAGCATTAAGTGCATTTGTTGAAACAGAGGCGACTAAAGACATCATCGATTGACTTATATTATCCCAACCAAGTATCAATGCTAGGTTAACATTAGGTGTACTAGCATCTATTTTAGAAAACAGAGTATTTAGTGTTGGTTGTATATTTGATTTATATATTTCAGGAAGTCTAAAAAATATGTCACTTACACTCGTAAATATTTTTGCACCAAAACTAATTAATAAAAATATGCATAATCCATAAAAGGCTAAAAGTACTGTTACAGAAATAAATGTACGATTTAAATTCGTATTATTTGTAATAAGTCTTATAATAGGTCTTAAGATGGATGCAATTATAAAACTGATGACAAAAGGCATCAACAATGGTAATAAGAATTTTAACGCAATATATACAATACTTCCTATTAAGACAACATATGTAAACTTAATTATAAAATTCTTTTGCTTTTGAATGTCCATAATATAAATCCTCCAATGTATTTGATATTATTCTAAATATGGTCTTTTTTACATAAAATATACTACTGTATATTGATTATAAACTATAAAGCTTCTACAAAGTAAATAAATTATGTAAAATTTAGGTTAATTTTGTATAAAGATATACTTTTATATTTTACAATTGCTAACTAAATACTAAAAAATATTTTAAATAAACAATATGAAATTGTGATAAAATTAATTTATAAATATTATTAAATATAAGTACAATAGATAGCTTTTAAGAGGTGGTAAGATGAAAAATTTTAGAGATTTAGGTGGTAATAAAACTGAAGATGGTAGGACTGTAAAGTATGGTTTATTTTATAGGTCTGCAAAATTATCAAATCTAAGTAAAAATGATATAAAAATTTTAAAAGAATTAAATATTAAATATATATTTGATTATAGAAGTGACGAAGAAGCTCGTAAACATCCATCAACAATAATATCAAATATAAAAAACATAAGAATTCCAGCTATGAGAGAGTTAGAAGAATCAGAAGGAAATTTTGGTTCTATTGAAGATATGATTGATGGTTTGTTTGAAAAAGATGGTGCATTTAATATGTTAAACAATAGTTATTATAATTTACCAATAAGAAATCCATCTTATAAAAAATTAGTAGAGCTTGTAAAGGATTATTCTAATTTACCAATATTAAATCATTGTACAGCAGGGAAAGATAGAACTGGTGTAGGGAGTGCTATAATTCTTATGATTTTAGGTGTATCAAGAGAGAACATAATGAAAGATTATTTGAAAAGTAATGAATTTGCAGATAAGGAAATAGAAAGGTTTGTTGAATATAAGCCTAAATTTAAGGGAATTCCAAAAGAAAAATTAAATTATATATTTGGTGTGAATGAAGAATATATGAAGACTGCTTTTAGAAGAATTGATGAAGAATACAGTAGTGTGGAAAAATATTTATATGGAGAATTTAGTTTAGATAAAGAAGAAATAAAAAAATTGAGAAATCAATATTTAGAGTAAAAGGTGATTTTATGAGTTTAAATATAACAGCAAGACAGATAAGTATAATAAAAATCCTGTTAAATTCTGAAGATACAATTAGTGGTCTTGCCTTGAGTCAAGAAATAGGATGCTCTTCAAAAACTATACAAAGTGAAATAAAAGATATTAATAAACAACTTAAAAAAAGTAAAATTCTATCAATACGAGGAGTTGGTTATAAGCTAGAGGGGAGCTTTGATGAGGTGAACCTAAATAGCAATCTATATGATGATGTAGATAGAGTAGAGTATATAATCAGAAAAGTGTTAACCTTGAGTAATGAAGAAAAAAATACCATAAGGCTTGAAGATTTAGCAGATTCCATGTATGTGAGTGTTTCAACAGTAAAAAATGACTTAAAAGAAGTAAAAAGAATATTAGAAAAGTATTCCATTTCGATTAAGTCCAAGCATAAGCAAGGTATCTGTATTTCTGAAAATGAAGATAGAATAGTAAATTGTATAATTGATTTGAGTAATAAGAGAGATAATCAATTGACTCTAAATGATTTTTTAAATGATGATATAAGAGAAAAAAAATTAATAATAAAAAAAATATTATTAGATGTATTAAATGAAAATGGTTTGGTATTAACTGACATAGAATTTAAAAATGTGTTGAATAATATACTAGTTATGTTAAGTCGACACAAGTGCGATGAAAAAGAATTTATAGAAAGTTTTGTAGAAAATTATAGCAATAAAAGAAGTTCGATTTTGGAAAATGAACAAAATAAAGAAATTATAATAAGCTCAATAAAAACCTTTTGTAAAAATTTAAAATTAGCTACCTCAATAGATATAAGTCATGATGAGATATTTGAAGAATTTTTATATAAGCATATTAGTAGTCTGTGTAAAAAAATAAAGCTAGGTATAAATCAATCACCTATAATAGCTCAAGACATTAAAATAAAATATCCATTTGCTTTTGAGCTAGCTAGTATAGCTAAAAAAACAATAGAAAAAGACTTAAACATAGAAATCAATGAGGATGAGGTTGCAAACATAGCTCTACATATAGGTGGAGCTGTTGAAAGGGCTTCTTATAATAATAAAGATAAGGTTTTCAAGACTATAATAGTTTGCACATCAGGTATAGGGACATCAATGTTAATAAAGGCTAAATTGGAAAATGTATTTAAAGAAAAACTAGAAATATTAAAAGTTATTCCTTCATACTTAGTTGAATATATAAAAGTTATAGATGTTGATTTTGTAATATCTACTGTTCCTATTGAAATAGCAGATATACCAGTAATAAATATATCTCCTATTTTAAGTGAAAAAGAAATCAAATTAATTGAAAAATATATAGAAACAGGAAATATATATTTAGATTTAGATATAAAAAATCTTCTTGATAATGAATTATTTTTTACTGATTTAGATTTTAAAAGGAAAGAAGACGTTATAAATTTTATGGCAAGTAAACTTGTGCAAAAAGGTTACATAGATGATGATATGAAAAATTCTTACTTTGAGAGAGAAAAAATAGCTACAACTGAAATAGGAAATATGGTAACCATACCACATGGAGCAATTGGAAAAGTTTTTGAAAACAAAATAGCAATTGGAATATTGAAGACTCCTATTGCTTGGGAAATATCAGATGTTCGTTTGATAATAATGTTAGCTCTTGATAAGGATAAAATATTGGATTATGAAGTTATATTTTCAAATATATATAAAAGAGTAGATTCTATAGCAAAAGTTATAAGTATATGTGAAAATAGCAATTTTGAAAAGTTTGTAAACTTATTTAAGTAGAGAGATATCATATAGTATTGCATATACACTTGTAAGTTTGGATAATATAAAACTAAATAAAATAAAAACGATAAATTTCTCTTTTAATTAAGAGAAATTTTTTGACTTTCAGAGATATTAATATGAAGTTAAGATATAAACATAAAGTAAATAAATAAAAAGAGGTGGCAAGATGATTTATACAGTGACATTAAATCCATCAATAGATTATATAGTTAAACTAGATAAATTAAAGACTGGAAATACAAATCGTGTAAATGAAGAATACGTTTATCCAGGAGGAAAAGGTATAAATGTGTCTCGTATACTAAAAGAACTTGGAAATGATAATACATCTTTAGGTTTTATAAGTGGCTTTACTGGAGAATATATAATAAAAACATTAGAAGAAAAGAATTTGAAGACAGATTTTATAAGGTTAAAAAGTGGTTTTACAAGAATAAATGTGAAAATAAAAGAATTGGAAGAAACTGAGATTAATGGGCAAGGACCAAATATAGCTGATGAATATATTGACTTGTTGTATAAAAAACTTGATAAATTAAATCAAGATGATATTTTAATATTGGCAGGAAGTATACCTTCTACTTTAGATGAAAAACTATATGAGAATATAATGTCTAGACTAGAAGAAAAAAATATAAGAGTTATAGTAGATGCAACTAAAAATCTTCTTCTTAATGTTTTAAAATACAAGCCTTTTCTAATTAAACCTAATAGTGATGAATTAGAAGAATTGTTTAATGTTAAATTAAACTCAAATGAAGATATAGTAAAATATGCTAAGAAATTAAAGCAACTAGGGGCTAAAAATGTTTTAGTCTCAATGGGTAAAGATGGAGCACTGCTAGTTACAGAAGAAGATGAGGTACTTATAAGTAATGTACCTAAAGGGAAAGTTAAGAATTCTGTAGGAGCAGGTGATTCAATGGTGGCTGGATTTATATCTGGATATTTGAATACTGGCAAATATGATTATGCTCTTAAATTAGGAGCAGCATCAGGTAGTGCAACTGCTTTTTCATATGACTTAGCTAAAAGAGAATACATTGATGAGTTGGTAAATGAAATATCTGTAAATAGATTCTAAAATATCTAAAAATATATAGAAAGGAAGTTAGGAATTATGAAAATTATAGATTTACTAGATGAAAAATCAATTAAGTTGAATTTAAAGTCAAAAAACAAATCAGAAGCAATAGAAGAATTAGTTGAATTAGTTGCAAACAGTGGTAATTTAAAGGACAAAGAAACTTATAAAAAAGCTATTTTAGCTCGTGAGGAAATGAGTACAACAGGAATTGGAGAAGGTGTAGCTATTCCTCATGCTAAGAACACATCAGTTACTAAAGCTTGTATAGCAGCAGCAATATCAAAAGAAGGTATAGATTATGAATCATTTGATGGAAGCTTATCAAATCTATTTTTTATGATAGCTGCACCAGAAGGAGCTAATAATACACATCTGGAAGTGCTATCAAGATTATCTACAATACTTATGGATGAAGATTTTAGAAATAAACTTATAAATTCAACTTCTGAGAAAGAATTTAAGGCAATAATAGATAAAAAAGAAAGAGAAAAGTTCAGTGAGGAATATCAAGATGAAATAATTAAAAAAGAAAATATAGTAGATACTAAGGATAAAGATATTAATAAATATCCTCAAATTTTGGCAGTAACAGCATGCCCAACTGGAATAGCACATACATTTATGGCAGCTGAAAGTTTAAACAAAATGGCTGAAAGCAAAGGAATATCAATAAAAGTGGAAACTAATGGTTCAGCAGGCATCAAAAATAGACTTACAAAAGAAGAAATAGAAAATGCAACATGTATAATAGTGGCAGCAGATAAGAATGTTGAGATGGCTAGATTCAATGGGAAGAAAGTCATAAAGACTAAAGTTGCTGATGGTATACACAAAGCGGAGGAACTTATAGATAAAGCTGTAAATGGTGATGCTCCAGTTTATCATGGAGGAGAGGCAAATCACAACGAATCAAATGAAGAAAGTGAAAGTGGATTTAGAAAAGTGTATAAACATTTAATGAATGGTGTATCTAATATGTTACCATTTGTTATTGGTGGAGGAATACTTATAGCAATAGCATTTTTACTTGATGATTATTCTATTAATCCTTCAAATTTTGGTTCAAATACTCCAACAGCAGCATTTTTTAAGGGAATAGGAGATAAAGCTTTTGGATTTATGCTACCTGTACTTGCAGGATATATAGCATACTCTATATCTGATAGACCAGCATTTGTTGTAGGTTTTGTAGGAGGAGCCCTTGCAGGTGATGGTGGTTCAGGGTTTTTAGGTGCATTACTTGCAGGTTTTATAGCAGGTTATTTAGTAGAAGGACTTAAGAAGGTATTTAGTGTGTTACCAACTTCATTGGAAGGAATAAAACCCGTATTATTATATCCTTTATTTGGAACGCTTTTGATGGGGATTATAATGACATTTTTAGTAATACCTCCAGTTACAGCAATTAATAATGCAATGGTTGGATTTTTAAATGGCTTAGGAGGAACTTCAAAAATAGTTTTAGGATTGGTTTTGGGTGGAATGATGGCTGTAGATATGGGTGGACCTGTAAATAAAGCAGCATATGTATTTGGGGTTGCATCACTTGAATCAGGGCAATTTGAAATAATGGCAGCGGTAATGGCTGGAGGTATGGTTCCACCTCTTGCGATAGCTCTTGCAACTACATTCTTTAAAAATAGATTTACAAAAGAAGAAAGAGATTCTGGTAAAGTTAACTATGTAATGGGATTATCTTTTGTAACTGAAGGAGCTATACCTTTTGCAGCTGGAGACCCACTTCATGTTATACCAGCATGTATAGGAGGTTCAGCAGTAGCAGGAGCACTTAGTATGTTGTTCAATGCAGCTCTTCGTGCACCTCATGGAGGAGTATTTGTTATACCAGTAGTTACTCATCCACTTGGATATATATTAGCTATAGCTATAGGTGCTGTGGTTGGAATGATGCTTTTAGCATTACTTAAAAAACCACTAAATCAAGAAGCATAGTAAATAAAGATTATTTAATAATTAAAAATACTTTATTTTATAAAAATTAATATATTACTGCATTATCCTAGAGCAAGGAATTCAAAAAAGTGAACTTTGATATACAAAGTTCACTTTTTGTGTGAAGTTATTTTAAGAGCTTATAATTTTTAACATGTAAATTAAATTTTATAACTAAATTGTTAATTATTGATAGAAAATAAAAATAAATATAAATTTAACAAAATAGTATTAATTTCAAAAATAAATTACAAAGAAAGTATAGAAAAGAAGAATATCAGTGTCGAATTATATAGAGAAAAGCAATAAAAAACCTTTTGAAATTATGATATTATGTTTGAGTACACAAATATATAGAAAGAGGGAGTGTTATTTTTGAAATTAAAAAGTAAAAAAGTATTATCATTATTATTGACATTAGTTTTAGGGACAACAATGTTAGTTGGCTGTTCAAGTAAAGATGGTGAAGCTACAACACAAGATGATTCTCAAAAAGATAAAGGAATTTTAAATGTAGGAGTATCGGTAGAATATGCACCATGGTGTTATAAAGAAAATGATGAAAATAAAGGTTTTGAAATTGATGTATGGAAAGAAATATCAAAAAGAACAGGTTATAAAATAGAGTTTAAAACTGCTAAATTTAGTGGACTTATGGGTATGTTAGATGCTGGTAAAGTTGATACAGTAGCACACCAAATGTCAACTACTCCTGAAAGAGTAGAAAAATATGATTTTTCGGATACTTATGCATATAGTAAATATAAATTTATAGTGCCAGAGGATAGCACTATAAGTAAGATAGAAGACATAAAAGGTAAAAAGGTAGGTTGTGTTCTAGGTGGTAATGGAGAAAAAACTATAAGAGATTTAAATGAAAAACATAACTTAGGACTTGATATAGTTACATATGATGGAGTACCTATGGAAAAAGATGTAGAGAATGGAAGAATTGACATTGCATGGCTTTCAGAGGTTAAAGCTAAAACAACTATAGAACAAGGTAAACTTAAATTAAAAGTTGCAGATATAGATACTGGTGTATATGAAGTAAATCAATATCCATTTAGAAAAGAAGAAAAAAGTAAAGCTATAATAGAGGATGTAAATAAAGCTATAAAAGCAATGCATGAAGATGGAACATTTACAAAATTATCTGAAAAATGGTTTGGCTTAGATACAACTAAGGAAAATTAATTGGAGGTTAATGATGCAAGTATTTGATTTTGGATTTGCAGCAGGTATATTTCCGTTAATATTAAAATATTTGACAGTAACATTTAAAATGTCTCTGTTATCTTTGGTATTGGGAATTATTGTAGCTTTACTCATAGCATTAATTGTAGATGCTAAAGTTCCTATTTTAAAAACAGTATCAAGAATATACATCTCATTTTTTAGAGGTACTCCTCTTGCTGCTCAACTTTTTTTCATATACTTTGGTCTAATACAATTAGTACCAGAACTTAAAACATTGGAAGCATTTTCAGCAGCAGTAATAGTAATTGGTTTAAATTCTTCTGCCTACTTTGCAGAAAGTTTAAGAGGTGCTATAACATCTGTAGATAAAGGTCAAATAGAAGCAAGTTTGGCATTTGGAATGACGTATGTACAAACAATGAAAAGAATTGTCTTGCCACAAGCTATAAGAGTTGCAATTCCTCCCTTTACGAATACTTTTGCAGATATTATAAAAGGAACTTCTCTTGCTTTTACTATTGGGGTTACAGAAATTATGGCAGTTGCTCAATCAGAAGCAGCAGCAAGTTATAAATATTTGGAAGCTTTTACTTGTGTAATAGTAGTATATTGGATTGTAAATCTTATATTAGGCTTTGTTCAGACTAAGCTAGAAGAAAGGCTTAGTGAGGTATATTAATTTTATAGAAAGACTTATAAATTTGTATAGATATGTTTTGTTATTAAATATTACTGGAAAATTTGATTTCTAGTAATATTTTTTTGTAACTATAAAATGCTAATCAGAGATGTATTAGTTTTTATTTTATAAAATTTGTAGATTCTATACACTAAATTTTGGTATGTGTTATTAATTGCGTTGACTTAATTATATAGTTATTTCTATTTATACTAAGTAATATAACAGAGTATTCATTACAAAGAGATATTTATTTTTTATGCTATTTATAATAAATAAACTTGATGATGGGAAAACTACTATTATTTAATATGTAAAGGAGTATTTTATATGAACGAATCGTATTGGTTTTCAAATTCAAATCCAAAGGAATATAAAAAATTAGGCGAAAATATAAAAGTAGAGTGTCTTATAGTAGGTGGAGGTATAACTGGATTAACAACTGCATATTTATTAGCAAAAGAGGGTAAAAAAGTAGCGCTTGTTGAAGCTGATAAAATAGGATATGGAACTTCAGGAAGAAATACTGGTAAAGTAACTTGTCAGCATGACATATTTTATTCTAAGATAGAGAAAAAATATGGATTAGAGAAAGCAAAATCATATTATAATGCAAATAATGAAGCTCTAAACTTAATTGAACAAATAATAACAGATAATAATATCAAATGTGATTTTAAAAGAGAACCATCTTTTGTGTTTACAGAAAAAGAAGATACTATAAAGGATATAAAGGATGAATATCGTACATGTAAAAAAATAGGAATAGAGTGTGAATATCATGAAACTATAGAAGATATTCCATTAGATATAAAGGGAGCTATTAGTTTTACAAATCAAGGTCAATTTAACCCCAAAAAGTATATTGATGGATTAGCAGAAATAGCAGTACACTTAGGTCTAAAAATATATGAAGATACACCAGTAGTGGATTTAGAAAAAGGGAAAATATGTAGAGTTAAGACAAGAGAAGATAATATAATAGAAGCTGAGAATGTTATAATTTCATCCCATAGTCCATGGTATGATGGATTGAATTTTTATTTTGCAAAAGAATACGCAGAACGTGCTTATTTAATGGCAGCAGTTTTAGAAAATAAATTGCCAGAAGGTATGTTTATAAGTATAGATGACCCATCCATAACCTTTAGACAATATAATGATGGAAATGAGAACTTACTAATCTTTGGAGGAGGAGACCATAAAGTTGGTCAAGGAGGAACTGAGAAAGAAATATTTAATGACTTAGAGCATTATGGAAAAAAGGTCTTTAAGGTAAAAGATTTTAAGTGTAAATGGTCAGCTCAAGATAATATGAGTTTTGATAATGTTCCTTATATAGGTTACATTAATAAAAGAGAAAACAATATTTATGTAGCTACAGGTTTCTCTAAATGGGGGATTACTAATGGTACTGTTGCAGGAATAATAATAAAGGATTTGATAGTAAATAATAATTCAGCCTATAAAGATACTTTTAATCCATCAAGATTAGGCAGTTATTTCTCAAAGGATTTTATAAAGGAAAATGCAAATATAGCAATGAATTATGTAAGTGGAAAATTAAAAATAGGTAGTGGAGATATGCCTAAAAATAATGGAGAAGGAAAGATTGTTAATATCGATGGGAAAAGATATGGTGTGTATAAAGATGATATGGGAGAATTTTATATTGTAGATACTACATGTACTCATTTAGGATGTGAACTGAATTTTAATAGTGAAGAAAAAACATGGGACTGTCCATGTCATGGTTCTAGATTTGACTACAAGGGAAATATACTTGAAGGACCAGCTCTTAAACCACTAAATCTTTATGGTTATGGCGATAATGATGTTAATCCTAAGCTATTATAGACTTGTTTTAGAAAGGTAAAGTGTGTATGAATAAACTTTTAAAACCAATAACTATATTATTATATATAGTTTATATTTTTTCTGCTATATTTTTTGCAATCAACAAAGAATTAGGTAACATAGGATTAGTAGCAATAAGTTTAGTTGGTACTTTTATACTGAGTTTTATAAATAAGCAAAATCAAAGGTTGTTGAGTAAAGAGCTATATATAGTTCTTGCTTTATTTATAATGTTTTCAGCATTGTTAGGTACTTGTTTTAATTTTTATGATATAAATTATTATGATGATTTTTTACATTTGTGGTCAGGAATAATATCTGCTATTGTGGCATTTTCCATAATCAAATATTTCTATACACAAAGAGATATAAGCAAAATGAGTAAAATATTTTTAATCATATTTGTATTTATGTTTAGTATGGGAGTAGCTAGTTTGTGGGAGATAGGTGAATTTTTAATGGATACTTTTATTGGTACTACTACACAAGCTGGTGGACTAGAAGATACTATGATTGATATGGTAGATGCTTTAATAGGTACAATTGTAACAATTCCTTTTATAATAAAAAAATCAAATGCATAGTTTCACAATTGATGATAATGGATTTAATTTTATTCATATTAGTTTTTAAGAAGTTATATGATAAATTAAATCCATTTTTTGTTAAATATATTAGTATAAGAGATTGTATAATTTCTTATATTATGAAAATTAATTTGAAATATTTAAACAAGTATATAATTACAAAGACAATATTTTGCTCTAAATACATATATTCTACAAAAAGCATAATATAAATTTTGTTTTTTTGTTACAAAATGCAGAACTGTATAGGTATATATATAGATGATAAATATTCTTTGACATTTGACGAAAATTAAGCTCTTTTACTATTGTAATGTAAAAATTATATTTAATAATGTAAATTTTAATAAATTAAATAGTATGGTAGGTAGAATATTTTTTATATAATATTAATTTTGATGATACGAAAATTAATCATTGTATACATGTATATAAATAAATATAAAAAGTTAAACATAATAGGGGGAGAAAATGTTAAAAAAAATCAATTTAGAGAGTTGTTTTAAGCATGCTATAGAAAAAGGATATAACTATTTAGGTGTAGTTGTAAAAGTAGATGAAAATCACAGGGAGTTAATAATAAATACAAATAACAACTTTCAGAGTAAGCTTAAGTATTATAAGTTAGCCTATGATGAAAATTTGAATCATAATGTAGCAAATAATATGAGCATAACTGATTTTACATATGGAAATACTTTAGCAGATATTGAAAGTAAATTAAAAAAAAATTTTATATAAAAGAAAAAATATACTTTTTAATTTAACAAAGTATATTTTATATAGGGTATATTACCAAGTGAATAGAAAATATGTCCACTCAAAAAGCCACGCAATACCAACAAGTCTAATAACCTCAAATAAGCTTGTTAGCATTATTTAAATGCTAACAAGCTTAAGTATGCAAATCTAAGATATTTAAACAAGGAAGGTTTAAAGAGTATGAATAAAAGTATAAATGAAGAAGATGTATTGAGCTATAGACCTAATTTAAAAGTAGGTAGATTTGATGATTTTGAATATAAATCAACAAAGTGTACAAGTGAATCTATTACAGCTGAGAATTATAAAACTAATATTTTAAAATCATTTGAAATGTATCATCCATCAAGTGTAGTATCAAAATTAAATAAACTTATATCATTATCAAAATCATATTTGAGTTTGATAGAGAATGATACATACCAAGGTAAAATCATGAAAAATTATTGTTTTTCCATTACAGAAAATGAACAAGACATACTAAAAGACGAAAATTTTAATAATTTATATGGTGACTCTAAGTTTGAAAGTTACTTAGAAATTTTGAATATAAAAGATGAACTATTGAATATAAGAAAAGTCTTTATAAATGGAATTTATACAACCAAAAAGAATGATTATTTATTTGATGATGTAGATTATTCATTTATTGATAAATTGAATCAATATGAATATGAAGATATTAATCATAATATAAATTATTTTTCTTTATTTTATGATGTCCAAAGTGCATTTATTTTATTAGAATACTGTAATGATATAGAAAAAATAGTTAAAGAGTTATATTTGATTGAAAATAATAAAAAAAGGCAACCAATAAATTCAGAAACTTATACTATTCTAAGCAAAAAGTTTAATCTTATAAATAAAACTATGAAAAATGATTTATTTAATGACAAAAGTGTTTATGGGAATATAGAGACTTCTTTACATAATTTGTTTTTAGCTAAACATGATGTAAATACATTTATAAATGGTTTTATGAATTTAGATGTTTTGAAAGATGATTCCAATTTAGTTAATGAAATAAAGGAAGATAATTTAAACGATATAGAAATTAGAATTGACGAACTGATAAGCGCTTGTATGTTATCTGTAATTTATAAAAGAGATATTTACAATTCATTATGGAATAAATCAAAAATAAGAGAATTTTTTACTAAATAACTTACAATAGAGAAAGATAGTTGGTATATTCAGAAAATGAAAAGTATTAATAAGGAAGGTGAATATGTGGCTGTTAAACAAAAAAATATTAAAAAGAAAGATAAAGAAGAACTTTATTCAAAAGCAGTAAGAATAAAATGTTGTTATTGTATTAAAAAAGAAGGCTGTTTGTATCAAGCAAGAAAGGAGTCTAGTGAAAGTTCAGGTTATATAACTTATTGTACATTAACCCCAAACATTCCTAGAAAACAACGTAAAAAAATAAAACGCTAGTCAAAGGAGAGAATATATGAAGAACTATTTAAAAAAGAGATTAAGAAACAAAGGGTTTTGGGTATCTCTATCGGCGATGTTAGTACTTACAATTCAATCTTTTGGATATGTCGATATACTACCAAAAAATTATTCTGATACAGTAAATTGTTTTTTAGCTTTACTCACAGCACTTGGAATATTGAATGATAATGCTACAGAGAATAAGTGGTATTTAGATGACAAGTAATAGATTTTCTTAAATAGCTAATATATTTATATTCTAAAAAACTTTTCAAAAATATTTATAATAAAAATAAAGGAGAAAATATTATGATTTTTAATGATTTGAAGATACCAAGAGGTAGTTCTTTTGACCCAATGCAAGGAGTTAGATCTATAGACAATATAGATGGAGATGTTACAGAACTTGTCACAGTTGAAGGGGAAGTCAATGTCAATGTAATAGGGCAATATACTTTGAAGTATTCAGCCCCAGATAAATCTGGCAATGTAACAACAATAAATAGAACAATAACAGTTGTAGATACAGGTGCTCCTATAATAAGTGGTGCTGATGATAAGACTATAAATTTATTGGAAGAACTAGATTTAAGAGCTGGAGTTACAGCAATGGATGATATAGATGGGGATTTAACTGATTCTATAGTTATAGATGGAACAGTAGATAATGCTATACCTGGAGAGAATAATATTGTCTATACTGTAGAAGATAAATCTAAAAATAAAAGTGTAGTAAATAGAATAATAACAGTTGTTGATAATATAGCTCCTATATTATTTGGTGTTGAAGATTGTACTGTAGAATATGGCTCAACATTTGATTCAAAAGCTGGAGTTACTGCTAATGATAATATAGATGGAGATTTAACTTCAAAGATAGTAATAGAAGGAGTAATTAATACTTCTATTTTAGGAGAACAAATATTAACATACAAAGTTACAGATGTAGCAAATAATGAAGCAAGTGCTATAAGAAAAGTTACTGTTGTTGATACTGTTAAGCCAGTGTTTTCAGGTATAGATGACTTAACATTAAATTTAAATGAGAACTTTGATGCTTTAGAAGGGGTAACAGCTGTAGATGAAGTTGATGGAGATTTAACAGATTTAATAACTGTTGAAGGTGGAGATTTAGTTGATACATCTGTTGTAAAAGAATATCAAGTTACTTATAAAGTATCTGATAAATCATCAAATGAAACTATAGCAGTTAGGCTGGTATCTGTAATAGATAATATACCTCCAGTATTAACTGGTGTTGAGGACAAGACTATAGAAGTAGAACCAGTGCCTAAAGAAGAAGTTTAATAAATAGTATGATAGAGGTGAAATTATGAGTAACTTTAATGTCACTTATAGTGCTGGTGGGAATTTAGATAAAATAAAAAAAGTTGGAAATATAGAAGAAATAAATAACATAGAAAGTATAGATAAAATAGATAGCCTATCTGAAATAGAAAAAATAGAGACTCTTAAAAATATTGAAAACTTGGAGCAAGTTAAAAGCGTAGAAAAACTTGAATCTGTTTCTAATATAGATAACCTCAATGAAGTTAATGTAGTAAAAGAAATAAAAGCGATAGGGAGTATACGAGGATTTGCATCAAAAACACAACCATATAATTATATGAGGCTAATAGAAGTTCCAGCACTTAGAGGAGTATTTGAAGAAGAGATAGTTTTATCTCCATCTGAGGTTGAGATTCTTGCTATATCTGTTACATGTAGTGGATATGGAGAAAATGACCACTATAATTTATATTTTAATGGACAATTGTGGTTTAAAGATTGGTATTTAGGAGAAGTAAAAGAAGGTCTTTTCTTAGGTTCATCTACATATGTATATCTAGCACCTCCAGATTCAAGAGTAGTTTTAAAATTTCATAATGATAGTGGAACTTCTAAGAAATTATGGTTTGGGATAAGAATGTTAAAAGACCCAGAACCAATTTAGGGATAGAAAGGAAAATTAAATATGTTAAGTAATGAAATAAAAGACTTTGTATTCCATGAGTTTAAAACAGATGCAGATAGTTTTGTAAAAGATTTAGCAAATGTTTTAGCCTTAGGAAATTATACTAAAGAAGTAAAAGATGTATCTGGAAATTTAATGAGAAAGTCATTGCCTTCAAAAGAAGATTGTTGGAATATAGTATATCCAAATCCAAACTTTAAACTTATAAAAGATAGAGAAGTCTCTTCTTTTGATGAGGTAAATGCAAGAGAATATGAGATAATAACTAAAGATCAAATTTCTAAAATAACTGATTCTGTTGTTGTAAGAGCTGTTACAAGACCAGTTGATAGAATTACTCAGCAAACAATAAAAGTTGGTTCTGATGAAGTTTCAAAATATGGACTTTTGGATGAAGCTATAGAAGAAAATGCAGTTATGTATATGGAAGTGTACTTTCCAAAGTATTTATGTGATACAGAATTGGATGACCCTACTCAACAACGAGATGGAAAAACTGTACCAAAAGTTGTAAATCTAAAAACTGGTGAGAAAGATGCACAAGCTAGAAACTATCATAACTGTTATATGAGAATTTTTGATAATCCAAATAAGGATTATTCTGGTCCAGCAGAAAATGTTATAGATATGGTAACTGGAGATATAGCTGAATTTAACTCTGCTTCATCTGAATGGTGTAAACTATCTTGGTTTACAGACTTTGATGAAAAGTTTAAATCTGAGCTTGGTATAACTGGATCAGATGCTCTTTTAAGAATTCCTATTACATCTTCTTTAAACAATAAGACTAAGATAAGAGTACTTGCTAATATACATCCAAATAGAGTACTTATAAATGTTACAGGTAATCCAAATGTAGATTATGAGGATAATAGATATTTAGTTGGTCAAGCATATATAGGCTCTATTGACAGTTTTGATTTTGCTAAAAAGGATATAGCTGGAAATTTTGGTATATTTGCAACTTCTTCATCTGTACCTTCTATACCAAAGTTTAATATTAAGTACAGTGAGCCTTTCAATGGAGTTAATACACTTGGCACTGATGGTGGCAAAACATCAGGAAAGGCTGTTATATCAAATGCAGGTGCTAAGTCAGCATGGGTAAATATAGGTACATTTCCTTGGTTAAATAATTCACTACTTAGTAATAGACCAGCAGATACTGTAATAAAATATACCTATAATAGAAGGGATATACCAAGAGATTTTGGATCAAATATTGCAGGTGGGAAAACGACTATATATGAACCTAGTTTACAAGTTACAATAGGTGCATCTGTAAACAATGAATTTGCATCTGAGTTTGGATTAATGAATCCAAACGTAAAATATAGTGGCGGATATGGAATATCTTATATTACACCTAATGCAAGAACATCCATATCAAGAGAAAAAATTACTTTTCCATCTGAATTGCCAATAACTATAAATAAACCAATAGTAAAGGATATGACAGTGGAAGTTCAGGTAACTTATAATGAACAAGACTTATACAACTATATAAGAAAATATGTAGCACAAAATGATGGAAAAGGTCTCTTAAATGACTTAAGTTATTATATCTATGGTTCACAAGATGGAATGGTTGAAAAACCAATTTATTTTTATCTAGGTTTTGATGAGGTAGAAGAAAGAACTACTCAAGAAGGTGGTTCAAATAGAGATAAGTATGGGAATCTTGTAGATATAAAATACCATCAGACTTATGGTGTACATACAGCAAATGGAACAACAGATTTTGCAATGTATAAGACAGATTCTGCTGACTATTTCCAAAGTCACTATTTTATGTTCTCATCAACAGAGCAATTCATGAAAAAACATATGTATGGCAAATCAGTTTATACAAACGAATACTTCGCAGATAGAATAAAAATTGTCCATAGTGCAGAAGGTGTTCGTGGAGCTTTATCAGGTATGATAGTGATAGATGCTGAATCACTCTTCCCATTTGATGAATTAATAGTAAACAAATCTTTTGAGAAATACGAAGATAAACCAGAAGAAACATATATATACCTTCCATTAACTACTCCTTATACTCCTTTTGCAAATTCTCCAAATGAAAGATACGGTGTTGGAATATTAAAAGAACTTAAATATAATGAAAGTAATGATGATTCTAAGTGTGAAGCTGCATTAAGAGAAATACAAGATATGTATAAAGATATTTATTCT
Organism: Clostridioides sp. ZZV14-6387; assembly: GCF_020657835.1. Classification (NCBI taxonomy): domain Bacteria; kingdom Bacillati; phylum Bacillota; class Clostridia; order Peptostreptococcales; family Peptostreptococcaceae; genus Clostridioides; species Clostridioides sp. ZZV14-6387. The sequence continues at coordinate 27,825 of NZ_JAGWCW010000008.1, read as the reverse complement.
TGTACAAACAATACAGAATCAGTTTATTTTGCTGATAAAACAAATAATGGATTAGAAATAATCTGGGATTCTTCTGATATGAATATAGTAAGTTTTTCTAAAGGAGCAGATGTTGAAGAACCTACATTAGAATTAAAAATATCTCCTGAAAACCCAACTATAACAGTTGGAGCAAAAAAAGCTCTTTCCCTACTTGAAGGAGAAGAAGTAGTAGTGGATGATAAAGTAATTTGGATTTCATCAAATGAAAGTATAGTTACTGTTTCTCAAAATGGAGAATTGGCTGGAATAAAAATAGGTGGAGCCGTTATAACTGCTAGATATAAAAGCAGAAAAGTCCAAACTGAAGTAAATGTAAATTCTACAGATGAGTTGGATGAATCAGATTTACAAGAGGAACCTGTTATATAAAATATGATTAGAAATAGAAAGGATGAATATTAATGTTAGGTATAATTAATAGACCAGATTTCTATGAAGGAGATAAGGAAATATATTTATCTGCTAACGTGAAATCTGGAGAAGTCTCTAAAACTAAAAAATTTAAGGTGCTTGTAAAAGCATCAAAGCGAACTGATTTGCAAAGTATCCTAGAGGATATAGGAAACATATCTATACCAAGTATAGTTACAGAAAATCTAACATTTATACAAAAAGGTAGTTGTGGTTCAACTATAGTATGGTCATCTTCTAGTCCGAATATAATAGGACAATCAGGAAGAGTAACAAGACCTGTATTTGGAGAAGCAGATGCAAAAGTTACTATAAATGTTATTGTATCAAAGGGAAGTGTAAGTAGAAGTAAAGAATTTAAAGTTACAGTACCAGCATGGACTCAAGAAGGTGAAGTTGAATCTGCAGCTAATGCAATAACTTGGGAACTTATTAGAAATAAAAATTCTGATATAAATAAGGTTACAACTGATTTAATACTTCCAACTACTATAGGAAATGAAATAGCAATAACATGGACTACAAGTAATTCTGCTTGTCTAAGTGATAAAGGGGTAGTCACTAGACCTGCATATAAAGATGGCGATAGTATTGTATCTGTTACAGCAACTCTTACTAAGGGTGAACTTACATCTATTAAGACCATAACTAATATTAGAATACTTAAACAAGACCCTACTAATCAAGAAAAGGTTGATGATTTTGTAAAAACTTTTGATTTTGCTTCATATATTGCACCAAATAAATCATTAACAGAACTTAGCAATAATTTTACATTACCTGCTAAAGTTGAAAATATGTCATTAACTTTTTCAGCACTTGATAATGAAGGTGAAGATTTAACATCAGCAAATATAAAACTAGAACTTGATAGTCAGTCCCTTTCTTATAAAGCTATAATAGTAAGACCTAGTTCTAGCACTGGTGACTTTAGTTTTAATTTAAAAATAGAAGCTAAAATCACTGTCTTATCAGGAGAAGAAACTTCAGAAGAAATTAAGGCCTCTAAGATATATTCAGCTAAGATATTAGCTATGATTGAAGAATAGATGATTGCAACTTTTAAGTTTAGCACTGGCGTTTTCGTCAGTGCTAATTTTAAATATAATCTTTCTGGGGATGAAAACTCTATAAGTTTATTTTATAAGATAGAGTGTGAACACACAGAAAGCAATATAGGCAATACTTTGTTGAGGTTAAAAAATGATATAAAGTCAATGAATATTAGTAAAAAACAGAAATTTTTTATAAAAAGTAAGAAGTCTTTACAACCAATATCAGTTAAGAATATCTGTATAAATAAAATATATAAAAAGCTATATGATAAAAATAGTGATGAATGTATAAGTTTTTATAAAGGTCTTAAGGAATTTAGAAATTTTAATGATGCATTGAAGTATTTAATTAGAGAAGAGCAATATTTAGATAAATCAATTATAGAATATCTACTATTTGTAGAATATAAAGATACTAGAAATAAAATTCAAATAAATAATGATTATAATACATTTCGGACTAATCAAAACACATTATCTTTCCAAGACAATATAACAGAAGTAAGTAATATTGATAAGTATCTAAAAAATTATGATTATGAGGATATGATAGGCACACCAAGTAAACAAATTTTTGGAGACAATATAGATGTAAATATAAGTGAAACAGAAAATGATACATACATACTTGATTTTGAAAAAAATATTAGAGACTTAGACAAAAAAATAAATATAAATGATTATATAAATCTTAAAAGTTCAATAAATAATAAAATCTTTATGGAAAAACCAAAGTTGGTTGAAGGTTATACTGAAAATCTATCTATAGATTTACAAAAACTTATAAAAGATGGAGATTTGAGGAATGTTTTTATTGAAGAAAATAAAACATCTACATCAAATTCTTCATCTAATATATATATTAATTTGCCCTATTTTATTGATATGCCAAACATGTCAGAGATTTTAATAAATGAGAATATAAAACTGAGAAATAATTTTAATAAACAAATACTTATAGAAGATAAAAAGTATTTATCAAAGGGATATTCAAGTAAAATACAAACATTTTTAGAATCTAAATATAAATTATATAAAGGTGAAGATTATATAGCGTTATATAATTTACTAGACAATATTGAAAAAAACATAGATGGTAGTCTTCATGTTGTAGATAATATTAAAATTTTTACACATGCAGGTTCAAATATTCAAATATATGAGATACTAGATAGTTATGATTTTATAAAAGGAAAGCCTACATTTAATTTATATAACCTAGATATGAATACAAGAAAGGCTGACAATCGAAAAATTTATATTTCTAGTACAGATTTATTTTCCAAATACTACAATCCAAAGTTTGATTTTAAAAATGATGAATATAACTTATTAATATCAAAATCTAACAATAAGGAAACATCAATAACTGAGTATGAGTTGTTTGGCAAATATCAAGAGGGTAATTTGTATCTTATTGACTCAATTATATCACCAGAATATCTTTCAAAATCTTCATTGTATGTATTTGAAAACTATATATATAAGCTATTAGAAAGTAGCAAATATACACTTCTAATAAATAAAGAATTTGAAAAAGGAACAATACAAAAAAATGACTTTAAGATATTTTATGATTCAAATCTGACGAATTTTTATAAAGAGGGTAATTTATTAAGTATTCCAAGTTGTATAGACGAATTATATAAATGTAATACTAATCTCTATAATATGTATCAAATTCAATTTGGAATAATAAAAAAAATTAAAGGTGTATCATCTAATGAATCGCCAATTGAATTAAAATTTTCAAAGTTACCTACATATAAAAATAATGATGGCTTTTTTGGAGTTGCAACAGAATATTTTCCTGAATTTGTGGTTATTGATGGAAGTCAAGATGAATTGATTCTTCCTAAAAACGGTTTTGATTATAATATATATAAAGATAAGATATTTGGTGATAACCTCATAATATTAGATAAGGACAAGTATGTAAAAAAATATACACAAGTAGGAAACCAAGTAATTGAATTGCCTATAGAAAATCCAGTAGATTATTTTGCAAATATAGCAATAGATGTTATAAATATTGATGTTTCTGTTATGAAGTATGTTCTTGACACACTATACAATCAATGGAGGCATAATATTTATAGATATGCTGGTATAGAGCCTGAAAAAGCTATAAAAGATTTAATAGATTCAACCATGAAATATATAGGTGAAAAATACTATTGGGATAGATGCAAAATACCACATCTTGAAAGAACATTGAAACTTTTCTTGTGGTATGCAGAAATGAGTATATTATGTAATTCAGAGTATGAAGTTGTGTATATAAGAGAAGATTGTGAGATTGATTATTCTAAAAAAACTCTGGGAAATTTAGAAAAAAATATACTATATATTGATAACTTAGTATTGACCGATGATTTTGTTTTATCAAGTCAAGAAAAAGGTGTAAACTCTGGGTTAAAATTTAAAGTTAATCAAGAATTTGATTTACAATTAAAATTTAAAGCTTATATGGAAAATAGTGGCGTGTTAGAAATACATATAGGAGAAGCAATTTATACATTTTTAGGAGATGAAAAGCCCTCTTATAATATAGATTTGACAATTCCAAAAGAAATTAAAGAAGTAGAAATTTTGTTTTTTTATGATAATGAGGAATCTTTCATAGATATAGCAGTTTTTAAAATAAAAGATATGTTCAATAAATCTGTTAATATAAAGTATCTTGGAAAGCTTGGAAAAACGAATAAAACTGTTGAATATTTGATAGATATGTTAACTATTGCAGGTGAATCTATAGAGGATACACAAGTTAAATTGGGAATTCAAAACTCAGTACAAGTTGCATATGCACTTGATACATTTAAAGATTACATGTTTAAACATCATGATAATAAAGAAAAAGGTAGACGAAGAGTAATCAGGAAATAACAAGTATAAATTACTAAGTAATTATCAAAAATGTTAGAAGGGAAGAGATATTATGGTAAATTATCAAATTCAATACAAAGAGAAAGTAAATCAAAATGTATTATCTGGACCACCAAATGAAGCAAATGAATTTTGGAGAGTAGTATGTGACATGCCAACTTTACAATCAGCAATAGCAACTACTAAATCACTAGTGAAAAAATATGGGTATGAAAATTTTCAGATATGTAAAGTAACTAGTATAAGGGTTGAAGTTCATGCAGAGTAAAAAAAAATTGAATAAAATATCTACAGGACATATATTTAGTGAGGAATTCAATGGTGCAATGAATCCTCTGTGGGATATATTTCCAAGTGATAATAATAGAATCACCTTTACAGGTGATTCTATTAAAATACTTGAAAATGCTGACAAAACAGAATTATTGATACCATGTCCAAAAGAGTCTGGATATGTATTTCAAACACATATAAGATATGAACCAAAAGAATCTAATAATGGTGGATGTATAGTAAAGTCTATTACAGAAAATTACATAGAATGTGAACTATCAGCAGAAATGGAATTAATATATTATTCATATTTAAAAGTAATATATTCTGAGAACTTTGTATTAAATCTTAGAGCATCAAAAGATGGATTAAATTGGGAAGATTTTGGAAGTACAAAATTACTTGATTCTAATTCTATAGGATATTATCTAAATGACAATAAAAATTCATTAGAAATATTTAATTGTGAAATGTATAAGAGTAATTTTATAACACTTATAGGAATTGATAAAACACAAAATATTAAAATATATGATGAAAATAATGAAGAAATAGTTACAAAGATAGATATGAAATATACTAAAGATTCTGTTGTAGTTGATTTATCATCAAAACTTTTTCCAATAAACAATGTAAGGATAGAAGTTGAAAGTGAAGGTAGATTATTTGACAGTGTGACTATAGATAAGTTGTATGGTGGAGATGTGTATTCATTTGAACCAGAAATTAAATTTATTGTAGATGAAGCTAATATAAATAATGGTGATTTTGATTTAGGATTAGTACAAGGTAAAGATAGAGTTTATGAGTTAAAAGTAGTAAATGAAGGAAATCTTACTAAAACTGGAATTTTAAAAATAGTAGGAGTTTCTAGTTATGATAAAGGCAATAGCATGGCTTATTTGATGCCATATGGGGATTCAAGTGGAAATTCTGATTTATTTAAAGAACTAGAGGTTAGTTTGTTGCCTGGAACTACAACTAAGTTTTTGATTAAAATAATAAAGGATTCTAGTTGCATAACAATTGATGATAAATATAGTTTTAATATTATATTCATGTAAGGTGGTAGGTGAGATGGGTGTAAAAATAAAAAGATATGGAAAAACAGAATATTTAAATGACCATAATCAATTAAAAAATACGGATATAGAAGATCAACATCCAATAAAAGCTATTACTGGATTGAATAAAAAATTAGATGATATAGACAACAATATAAATATTAATGTAAATAATATAAGAAGTAACAGAGAAGATATAGATATTATTAATAGAATGATAGAAAATGGGGAGATTGGTGGAGGTTCTGGTGGTGTAGCTGATATAACTCCCCTTATTGAAAGAGTAAAAGTGTTAGAACAAAATGTAGTTATACTAAATGGTAATAATTTGGAACTAAAAGAGTTTGTAGTTAATGTATTGGGCGAAGTGAATCGTTTAGAAGATGAACTTGCAAAAACAAAACTTATTGTAGATGAGTATCATAAAAACACCAATTTGAATAAAAATAGTTTTACTGATACTTTGATAAATGATGACTATATACAAAATCTAATTGATTGTAAGATTGATATAAATAATGACAATGTTACATAAAGTGAGGTGATAAGATGCAAGGAATAGATAAATATACTTTGGTGTACTTAAAAGCAGAAGATTTTACTGATAGCAGTTTTAATAATATAGAGATAACTTCTGGTGGTGCTCAAATTATAGATGATGGTTGTTTTGGAAAATGTTTTAATTTTACAAATGTAAACCAACGATTGAGAGTTCCAGATGGTTCATATAAATTAAATGAGGAATGGACTATCGATTTTAGATTGTATATGAATTCATTGAGCACTCCTACAACTTTTGATATTTTAGGTAAAGGATACTATCAGGGTGGAGTTAACAATGGATTTGTTATTAGAATAGAAGATAACGGTTCAATTCGTATTATGCTAACCAATGGTTCAACAGTAAGAAACCAATTATTTACTTCAACTAAAGTCATAAAGGTCAATTGTTGGCAACATGTGTGCTTTATATACAAAAACTATAATTTAAGCATTTATATTGATGGAAAATTCGCATGTTCTTTTATTGATTACAATGTAGATATAAATGGAACAGGTAGAGATTTAATCTTAGGTGGTGGATGGGAAAATGATTCTACTAGAACCTCAAATCATAGAATAGATGAATTTAGAATTTCTAATGTGGCAAGGTGGACAGAAGATTTTACATTGTCAACAGAACCATACGATTACTCTCCTAACATTGAGATAATGGAGCAAACAGAACATCAGATAAGTTTTAATGTATTATCAAATACAACTACTGTAAATAAAGTTAAAGTTTATATAAATGATGAAGTAGAAAAAGAGTATATTGATATTTTTGAAAACTTAATATTTGATATTATATATGATGAAAAATACATAACTGGAGAAAATGAAATAAAATTTGTTATTGAATACAATGACATTAAAACTGTAGAAGAAAAAGTATATCATCATAGACAAGGGATTGATGAAAACACTGTCTTTTTTCTAAATGGCACAGAAGTAGTAGATAGCAGTTATAATCCCAAAGTTATAAATAATAATGGAGTAACAATGTCTGATGATGGTAAATTTGATAAATTCTATAATATGAAATCTGGATATCTACAAATACAAAATTTTAATCCTCATTTTAAAAATTTTTCAGTAGAGTTTTATTTGAAATTTAATACAAATAATACACTAGATGTATTATTTGATACAAGAAACTCTTCTCATAATAAAGGATATGTAATTTATATAGAATCTAATAAGCTAAAATTCCAAATAGATAAAGATGCATCGTTGAGTTCTTTTATAGATTATTCAAGTTTTGATAAAAACATTTATCATCATTTTGTATTTGAGGTTAAAGATTATAAATATGTAAAAATGTATCATAATGGTAAACTTAAAAAATTTGATACCGTATCTGAATTACCTCAAGAACATATAAGTAATAACATATATATGTCAAGAAGATGTGATGGAGTTAATAATTTTTTTACTCATGAATTAAGTATGTTTATGATTTCTAATGTAAATAGATATAATGAAGAGTTCATACCAACAAATACCATTTATTCTTATGAACCTACACTAAAAGCAAATCAAGTATATGAAAATCAATTAATATTATCAATAGAGGATATATCAAATGTAATGAACAAACTAGAAATTTTTATAAATGGGAAATTAAAAGAAACTATAGTTGATGATTTTAACAATATTAACTTTAATTTATTATTAGATGATTATAGTGATGGTTTTAATGAATTTGAATTACTAATGACATTCAATAATATTAAGCGTATTATAAAAAAATTTAAAATTTATAAAAATAAAGAAAAGTTAATACTTACAAGTAAATATTTTGAAATTAAAAAAGTTCTATTTGATAAAGCATATACTCATTTTAAACCTTTCTTTTTAGGTCATGGCAGTATTAATATTTTGTGCTCAACAAATGATAATGAATTTACTTACTGCGATATTAACACTTTTACACAAATAAATTCAAATAATATAAAATTAATGTTCTTGATGGATTCAGACGCTATAATTGATGCCTATAAAATTTATGTGAAAGATTGTATTGATACAAGTATCATTAACTTTGATAAAGTTTTACCTCCACCAAACAACATAGATAAATTCCCAATAGCTGGTGGTGGAGGACTTAGTGAAGAATTATTTGATGCAATAAAAAGTAATTTTGATATTTTAAACAATAAAATAATAGAAGAACAAAAATATATAAAAGATATAAACGATAGAATTATCTCAGTAGAAGATAAAGTATATGATATTGAATTTGATGTAGACGAATATCATAAGAATTCTGGTTTAAAATATAATCGATTAACTGATACTCTTATTGATGATAGATATATAAAACAATTAATAGATTGCGAATTGGATATTAATAATGACAGTGTTACATAGAAAGAAGGTGAATAATATGTCTAGTGTTGGAGATTCACTTCCTCAACCAGAAAAAGGATGGAAAAGATACAATGATGATTGTGTAAATATATTCTACTCTGAACCGTATAAAAGAGTTCCTACGAGCTCCTGTTATGGTGGAACAGGTACATATGTTAAGAATGTTCTTTATAATGAAACAAATATTAACTTTAGTTTTATTGGTTCAAAAATAAGAATAATGTGTGATGTATGTAGCGATAGGTCTGATTTAATTGATATTAATCTTGATGGCAAAGTTGAACAATTTAGCACAAGAACTGATAGCACTTGGAATTTTTCTAAAATAGTATATGAAAAATTAGACCTAGACAATAAACTACATAATATTAAAATATCAGTAAATAAAAACAGTGTTGTTGTTTATTTATTCTTAGATTGTATAGATATAGATGAAAATGGATATATGCTGGATTTAATTGAAACTAAATTAAATAAAAAATCTACATTAGAATCTATGGAAATAGGAGATATAATTCCTTGTAAATATACATCCCCAATTTCTGGGAAAGTAGGATATTTTTCAGAAATTGGGATTTGTAATTGTGATGGAATAGATGTAGACACTTCATCAGATACACCAGATGGAAAGTTTTATTTTATAAAAGTTGATGATAATAAATTTATTGCTGATAGAAATGTTCAATCATCTATTTCATGGAATGAATTAAATAAAAGTAAATTAACTTGTAAAATGTTTTCTCCAAATGCTTTAGTATTTGATGGTAAATCATCATATGTAAGTATCCCTATAGAAAAAATCAGAACCACTAAAGAGATAACAATAAAAATAAGAGTATATCTAGAAGACTGGACAGTTGGGTCAGAACATAGATTTTTTAGCTGTACACAAGTTGGAGGTTATGCATGTTGTTATGTACCAGAAGATAGATATTTTAGATTTGAAATTTCTACAAATTCAGCAAGTTCATATTTTATTACTGGATTTAATGTTGACACCTCTACTAATGGATGGAAAACTTTTTATATATCATATAATGGAGAATCGTTTAAAATATATGATGGATCAACTTTAAAATTAAGTGAAAAACAATATGGCTCTGTTATATATGGGAATACAAGTCATATTGTATTAGGAGGAGAGGCCGGATTTGGATTTGAAGTATATGATAATCGTTTAACTGGAAAAATATCAGAGTTTGCAATATGGAATAAAGCAATAGATCCATTAATTATAGAAGATAATTTAACAGGCAATGAAGAAAATATAATTTGTCTACTAAAATCTACTAATGCAATTGGAGACAAGCTTTATGATTTATCACCAACTAAAAATACTGCAACTATTAGTAATTGTGTAAAAGAATATGATTATATTAATAACTATTATTATACTATTCCAAATGGAGGTATAGCCTATAATGATGATACAATTGTATCTTTTCCAAAAAAAGTTTTAACATCAAATGAAAGTGATGACTACATTCTAGAACAAAGTTCAACATACAGTGCAGGATACCTTGCGTATTTAGCTTTCAACAAAACAAATATAGATTCTTATGACTGTTGGCATAGTAATTCTGAAGCTAATCCATATATAAAAATATCATCAAAAAAAGAAAAAATACTAACTTGTGGATTTGTGTTAACCAACAGAAATTGTCCTGGCTCCATCCAACCTCCATCCTCTTGTACTGTATATGGAAGTAATGATAATACAATTTTCGAAAAGATATATGAAACATCAAATTTGCCTTCAGGAAATAAAGCAACTTCTTGTCATTATTTTAATTCGCAAGTAGAATATTTACATTATAAGTTTAATTTTCAACGTGTAGATTCATATGTAGCTATAGGTGAATTAGAACTATTTAAAGAAGATGAATATAAAAATACATCTTCAAGTCTAATTAATAAAAACCAAGGCGGTTGGCCAATAGAAAATGATTGGGACAAATACATAAGAAATAGTGATTTAAAAGTAAATATAACATCAGGAGATAATGATATAGCTTCTTTATGTAAAGAGAAAGTTATTACAGGATTAAAAGATATTAACAATGAAAATATAGAACCTACAAGTGGAAATATATTAATACCAATTTGTGGAAAAACTGAAGATGTTGATGATTTGTCAGCAAAAAGATTTAATATATGTTTATCTTCATCTGTTGCTAAAAATATAGGTTTCAGACCTATGTTAATTACAGAGAGAGGTGGAAAAAATGGCTAATATAGGAAGTTCTTTGTCACAACCAGAGCAAGGATGGAAACGATATGATAATGCAGATAGCAGAATAAAATATATAAATAAATGGACTATATATAATAATAATACATCTGCTTATAACAATACATCTTGCATATCCAATTATAAGCATAATGAGAATGGTGCATTAGAATTTAGATTTACTGGTACAAAACTAAGATTAATGGATGCTGCATCTGATGCTTCCCACACTAATAAATGTACTATAGAAATAGATGGAGAGAAATTTATAGCTAGTCAATGTACACCAAATCTTGTACATCCTAATTACATTTATCAAATGTTATTTTTTGAAAAGCTTGATTTAACTGACGGCATTCATACGGTTAAATTATATATAGAACCTGGAACTCCTCCACCTCCAAGTGCTCCTTATGGAGATCACTACTTAAGTCTAGATTCAATTGATATTGATACAAGAGGACAATTACTACATTATAAACTAGAACCAAATAAAATAATCAATGATATTCAAGTTGGAGAATATATATCTTGTGATTATACTTATGATAATGGATTTTCAAATTTTGGTGATGGAAAAAGATTAAACTTTATCTGTGTTAAAAATAATTTTAATCAGCATATCTTAATTTCTGATATAGTAATTCCAAACTTAAGCTTTGATGAAATAAACAATAAAGGTTTTATTTATGGAAAAGAATTGGATAATAACCCATATAAAGGTTACTCATGTATTATAAAATCAATTACAGACAGTCCATATAATGACAGTTACTTACATTCAGAATATGATAAATATATTTTAAACAGTACTTTAAATGACTTAATTATTGCTGGAGATAAAGATATATGGCATCATAATTTAGCATCTATAACTGACACTTTTTCTGATTCAGATAGTACTAAAGTGATAATTAGAGGTGGTACAAGTTCAAACTTATATAATGTGGTAAATACATCTACTAAAAACGACACAATCGGGTTTAGACCAGTTTTAATTATAAATAATATATATTTATATCCAGAATTTGATATTGATTATACTTTTGGAGAATGTGATGGAATTATAAACTTAACAAATATATTATTAGATAAAACAATAGAAGTATCAAAAATAAAAGTTAAAATAACAGATAAAAATAACATAGAGATATTATATACAGACTTATTAGATGTAAATGAAGGTAGTTTAAATTTAGATATAAGCAACACTGAATTGCCAAATGGATTAAATATTTTAGAAGTAATTATAGAAGATGAAAATGCTTGTATTTCAATTCCTAAAGATATAAAAATATTTAAACATAATAAAGGTATTATTCAATATTCTAAAATAATCTTGACTGAAAATATATCATTTGATAGAGAGTATAAAAATATGAAAGTTAAATTAAAATCTACAGGTTCAATTATTGGAATTTATACTATAGATAATATTAATTACAATGTTTTTGACATAAATTCTATTTTTAACATAAATTCAAATAACGTTAATCTACTATTATTAATGGATAAAGATACTGTTTTAAATGCATATAAATTAATCTGTGATGATATTGAACCAATTAATTTTGATAATACTGAATTAAATCCACTTCCTCCATATAGCGAAGGAGGCTCAGAGTCTGTAAACAAAGAAGAGATAGTGAAAATAGTAAATGAAATTGTAAATCCGAAAATTGATTTAATAAATAAAAATCTAAATACATCTGATTTAAAAATTCAATTAAAATATGATAAAGAATTAAATCTTTCAGCTAATTATACATCTAACTATTATATAGACACTAAGATCGATACATTAGAAAGAGAAGGTGAATAATATGACCAGCACTGGAAGCATACCTATTCAAACAAAAACTGGTTGGAAAAGATATGACGATAATCATATAAATATATTGTATTCTAAAAATTACAAGAGAACATCTTTAAGTACATGTTATGGTGGTTCATGTTCATATGTTATTGATGCACCTCATGATGAAACTAATATTAATTTTACATTTATTGGAACAAAGATAAGATTGTTTTGTGTTAAGTTTAATGATAGGTCTGATGTAGTTGATATCGATATTGATGGTGCAATTGAACAATTCAGTACAAAAGACAATAGTGGCAATATTTCTACAGTGGTATATGAAAAGTTAGGATTAGAAAATAAAATACATAATGTTAAAATTTCTATAAATAAAAAAAGTCAATCTGTTCATTTTTTATTTGATTGTGTAGATATAGACGAAGATGGATATATCTTATCACCAATAGAAGGTAGATTAACTCAACGAACTTCAATAGAAGATATGGAAATAGGAGATATAATATCTTGTAGATATACTGCTTCTACTGCTGGAAAAATAGGAGATTTTTCAGAATTAGGAAATTGTAACTGTGAGGAAATTACAAGAGATGTATCAAGTTCAACACCAGATGGAAAATTCTTTTTTGTTAAAGTAGATGACAATAAATTAATAGCAGATAGAAATATACAAAACAATATATCTTGGAATCAGATTAATGGTAATTTAGACATATTTTATAAAGAAAAAATATTTCCTCTGAATATTTGTGAAAGTGATGAAACAGATGAATATGTTTTAAAAGCTAGTAGTGTGTATAATGAGAGATATGCATACAAAGCTTTTGGGAGTAAACTAGGATGGCATAGTAAAGGTGCTGGCTACCCACACACTTTACAAGTTACTTTCAAAACTCAACCTCAAAGAATAAATTTTTATAAATTTCATTTTGGAAATACTGAACAATACCCACAATCTGCAACTGAATGGACTATAGAAGCTAGTAATGATGAATTAAATTGGGTTGTTTTACATACAGTTAAAGAAAATCCAGCTCCAAAACATGATCAAATTAAAAATTATATATTTAAAAATGAAAATTTTTATAAACATTATCGAATAAAAATAACAAATTCAAATTCAGTTGATAAAAGTGTAGCCATAAAATGTTTAGATTTCTTTTATAAAGAATTTTCTATGTGTTTACCAGATGGAGGAGTAGCATATAATAACGATATAACAGTATCTTTCCCTAAAAAAGCTTTAAATGCAAATGAGACTGATGAATATATACTTTATGCAAGTGGGTCTCTTAGTGATGCACTTCTTACGTATAAAGCATTTAATAAAACAAACATTGACTCTAATGATTGTTGGCATAGTCCTAATGAAGCAAATCCATATATAAAAATATTTTCAAAAAAAGAAAAGATAATTTCAAATGGATTTATATTCACTAATAGAAATAGTGATTTATTCCCTCAAGCTCCTAATTTATGTATCGTATATGGTAGCAATGATAACGAAAAGTTTGAAAAGATATATGAGTCATCAAGCTTTCCTCAAAATGCTAGAGCGGTATCTTATCATTATTTCAATTCTCAGGTAGAATATTTATATTATCAATTTAATTTTAGTGGAGCAACAGGTTATGTAGCTATAGGAGAATTAGAAATGCTTAAAGAGTACGAGTACAAAAACTCTTCTTCAAGTTTAGTTAATAAAAATCAAGGAGGTTGGCCAACTATTAATGATTGGGATATATATATATGGAAAAATAACTTAAATGGAAAGATAGATGCAGGCGATAATGACATATGGAATTATAAATATCTTGTATCTTTCACCAAAAATATTGCAATTTTATCAATTCAATCTATATATGGAACTATTCCAGATGGAAATAGAATTGTTGTTAGAGGATATAATGACCAATATGTAAATGATAATAGTCCCAAAAGACTTGACATATCAATTACAACACATAAATCTTCTACTTTTGGGTTTAGACCTATGTTGGTTATAGGTGGTGAAGAATAATGGCTATTGTAGGTGAACAATTACTTCAACCAGAAGCAGGTTGGAAAAGATATGATGAATCAAAAATACGATCTATAAACAAAAACTGTAGTTCAGAGTCTAATAGTACTTATTATGGAGGTTCAAGCACTTTACTTAAAAGTACTGATAGCAGTTATAAATTCAAATTTTATGGAAATAAGTTAAGACTTATATCAGATAAAAATTCAAATAGACCAAAAGACAATACCAAGATAACTATTGATGGAATTGAGTATATAGCTAATTCATATAACAGTCAACCTATTCCACAGGTACTTGCAATTAGTTTAGAAAATCTAGAAAATTCTATACATGAAGTTGTAATATCACCTGTTAAAGAAGGATTTGTGGTTGTTGATTGTATAGATATAAATGAAGAAGGATATATCGCTGATTTACCTTTAGAAAAAAATAGAATTATTAATGTAATAAAAGTTGGAGAATACATTTCATGTAATTACACTTATAATAATGGTTTCACAGATTTTTATAGTGGGACAGACATGAATTTTATTTGTGTAAATCATACAGATAGAGAATCAATATTAATATCTGATAAAGTCTTTCCTAATTTGTCTTTTGATGAAATAAATCAAAAAGGATTTATATATGGTAATGAATTAGATAATCAGCCTTACAAACATAATTTATTAATAGTGCGTTCATTAACTGGTGGCTCTAACAATAATGGTTTATCTGAATATGATAAGTATATTGTAAATTCAGATTTGGATGGACTAATAACTCCAGGAGATAAAACTATTTGGAATTGGGACATTTGTAGTATAACAAGTTCTATATCAGCATCTGATAATTCTAAAATAATAACTAGAGGGTATTCTAGTTTAACAAACTATTCAACAAATAATACTTTTAATAACAAGGGACCAACATTTGGGTTTAGACCAGTATTAATTATTAAACATTCATATATATTTCCAATATTTGATATAAATTATTTTGGATATATTAATAATTGTTTTAATATAACTAATATAATTTTAGATGTCTCAATAAAAAAACCTAAAGCAATAATAGAGATAATAAATATAAATAATTCTCATACTTTAGTATCTACTGATTTGATAGATATAGTAAATGGTTCTTTAAATGTAGGCTATGTGTTTAATAAAAATGATTTTATATTAAATGAGAAAAATGAACTAAAGATTACTTTAATTGATGAAAATAATTTTAGTTCATTTATAAGAATAAATACATTCCCTACTGAAGATAAACTTTTTATATTTAATCACTCAATAACTTCTACTATTATTGAAAATAAATATAGCAAAGATAGAATGATTATTTGTGCAAATATAAAAGACAATTACAATATTTTATATTTAAATAATGATAAATATATATCAATAGATCTTGAAAAATTTATTGATGTAAGCAAAAGTACAAAGTTAAAATTCTTATTAGATAAAAATTCTAACTTAATTTCTTATGGAGTAGCATTTGTATAATAAGAAATGAACATTATAATGAATTAAGATTTAAATAAGAAAATAATTATTAATAGATAGTAAATAAAATTTAATCTAAAACTTACAAAATGGATATAAGGAAGAGTATATTAAATAATGTCAAGATACATAGTGTATTCAACTAATCTTAAAGAATCATAACAAATAAAGATGCTTAAAAGGAATTAAATAAATATGGACACATCAAAAAAGCTATTTAATGAACATGAATTTTATGGTAAAAATATTTATCTATTAGGAACTTCAGAATTTGGACCAGTAAACACTCCAATAAAAATAAACTCAATTTCTCATATGAATTCAAAATTTGGAAAAACAGGCTCTTTAGTTAAAGCATATAAAATTATAAAAGAATCTAAATTAGACTGTAAAGTTTATCTATGCAAAGTTACAGGAGCACATGCAGAAGTTTTTTTAGATGTAAAATGTACTAATGGTGAAGTAATAAAAAACTGTATACATATTAAATCAAAGTATGCGAATGAAATATATAATGATATAGAAATAATAGTAAATCAGGATGATTTGCAGGTAATCTATCCAAAAAGTTTAGGGGATTATGTATTAAAATATCCATATAAAAATTATCCTACACTATATGACCTATCAGAAGCTATAAATAAAGATTCTCAAAAACTAAAAGGGATGATAATTTGTAGTATTTATTGTGATTCTTATATAGAAACAAAGGAATCTATAAGTGAAGTAAATCAAAGTATATACAAACTTAGTGGAGGATATAGTGGATTAGATTGCAGTAAAAACACAATGTACAATAATTTAGATAGCACATACACTATTTTGGAAGGGCTTGACATAGATATTATTATGCCTTTAGGAGTATACTATGATGATACATTTACAGATGATATAGAAAAAATAGATAAATATTATGACCTAACTAGAGAATATCTAACTCTGAAAAATGGAGAAAGATATGTAACTTTTTATGAACAATTACTTATTTTTTGCATAGTACAAATGAAAACAGGTATTATAACTCATGGTGTAATTGGACTTAATCCAACTAATGAGATTTGGATAGATGAGAAAGAATATATTGGTAGATTAGAATATTTTAAAAAAATAAATGAAGTGTCAAAGTTTGATAAAAATTATGAACAATTGATAAGTGTAGTGGCTGGTGACATATATACCACATATGGTACTAATATTGTAAATGCAAGTATTGTATATGCTCCTCTTATAGCCAGTTTAAACATAATAGAAAATACTACAAATAAAGAAATTCCAGAGTCATTTTCATTATTTAATACTTTTGATATTTTAACAATAGAAAAAATGAATGAGCTTGGATATGTATCATTTAGATTCAGTCAGTTACTTAGAAGAGTAGTTGTATCAAACGGAATTACAATGAGTGAGCATACAGAATATAAGTATCTATGTAATGTAAGAATGATTCAATTGACTATGTGCTATATAAAAAAAATGATGTATTCATACATAGGTGAAAATATAGATGCTTTGCTATCATCTGGATATTTAAAAGAAAACTTAACACAATTGTTAGATGAATTAATAGATAAAGAAATTATAAGTAAATATATAATAAATGAATTGTTTAAACATAAGTCAGGAGAATTATTTTTAGATTTAAGTTTAAAGACAGTATATATGTTAGAGTATGTTAAAACCTATAGTGGATTGAGTATAGGTAGGTGAAAAAATGGATATGGAATTTATGCAAAATAATAAAAATATACTTACAACTGAAGAATATATTGATAATTTTGAAAAAATGGAAGAAATATTAGGAGACATTTTAAATGTAGAATTAGAGGATAATTGGGGAGCAATTTCCTTTGACACAATAAAAAAAGATGAAGCAAATAAAATTATACTTCCACAAATAAATTATATTGTAAAATTAAGAGAAACATCTAAAGGAAAAAGTCATAAACCAATGTTGACTGATGTAATAGATGAATCAAATGAAAATAAAGAAAAAACAGGTAAGGTCATTAAAGTATATAGACAAAGTTTTGATTGTATATTAGAATTTAGATTTCTAACTAAAACACAAAGAGAATGTAGAAAACTCATGGAAGATTTCGAAGATATAATAGTGTCTTATACAGGATTTCTAAAGAAAAAAGGTCTTGGAGAGATTTTCTTTTTAAAGGAGATGTCGACTGAAGATAACATAGGTTTTGATAAAAATATTTCAGTCAAAATATCTGAATATTTTATACGATTAGAGAAAGTAAAGACTTTAAACGTTAATAAACTAAAAAGTATAGAAATGAAATTTTCTATACAGGATAGAATTTAACCAAGAATAATGTGAATTTTACTTGGTATAAAATCTGTAAAATCTACAAGATTTAGAGGAGGAAAACCTTTATGGCAAATTTAGGAAATTTGTATCCTAATCTTCCAGGAATGTTAGTTGAATTTAAAGATGGTGGTTCTGCACTTAGATTTAGCTCAGATGAATACAATACTGATAGCATGTTGTTACTTGGTACAGCAGTTGATGGACCAGTAATGGAGCCAGTAGCTATAGATGATTCTTCTATAGAATTACTATTTGGCTCAGATATTAATTTAAATGGAATTCCAAATGGTGCAACATTAGTTCACTCATATAAGCAAGCTAGAGAGGCTGGATGCCAAGATATAAGAGTGATGAGAATATCTGGTACATGTTCAACATCAAATATAAGTGCACCATCACAAGTGGTTGAAAGAAATAAAAAAATAGATGAGGATTTATCCATTATTCAAGGTTGTGAGAAAACTGATATAAAACTAAGTGGAAAAGGAATTGTTCCAAGTTCGATTAGAGTGTATGTAAAAGGAATTGAGCTATTATCTGGATTTACATATAATGAATCTACAAAAAGTATATCAATAGAAAAAAATGCTTGTGATGCAGGAGTACCTGTTTCAGTATCTTATAGTTATAGATATTGGGTTGAGCAGAAACCAGAATATTTAACTTTAAATAAAGATAAAAAAATTTTTCTATCCAATATACCAAATGGAGCTGCTATAGTAGCTACTTATGATGGTAAACCTATAGAGGATGACATTGAAATGAATGATAATGTTATAACAATGCCATCTTTAAGTGAAGGAGAAAAAGTAGCTGTTGGTTATAGGGTAGAAGTTGTTGGAGAAGATATAGAAACTCAATTAGATGGAAATATTTTTATGACAGCTACAACAACTCAAAAACTACTTTTAAGCAATACTCCAGTAGATGGAACACTTATATTATATGTTGGTGGAAGTAAAGTACTCGATTTGAACTCTTTTTCAATAGATAAAAAATCAAAGACTATAACTCTTAAAAAAGAATGTTTTGAAATGGGGCAAGTAGTATCAGTAAGTTATTATATGCCATTTAAAGAAAATATAGAAAGAAAAATAAGATTAAAATCTAGGTTTGCTGGAGATATATATAATTTAGGTCAAGTGAAAGTAGAAGATTTGAGAGATACTTTTGGCAATTATATAGGAAAATATGTAAAAATAATTAAGCCAGAATCTAAAATGAGTATTGGTGAAGAACCATTGATATTGTCAACTCTTGACTACATAACCTTTGGAGAGTTAGTAGATGCAATAAATACTTTACAAACAACATATTTTGCAGAAACAG
Organism: Clostridioides sp. ZZV14-6387; assembly: GCF_020657835.1. NCBI lineage: Bacteria > Bacillati > Bacillota > Clostridia > Peptostreptococcales > Peptostreptococcaceae > Clostridioides > Clostridioides sp. ZZV14-6387. Next base: position 7,967 of record NZ_JAGWCW010000008.1, on the reverse strand, counting down.
ATACACCAGAAGTACTAACAAAAGACTTGATAAAATCAGCTACATATTTTATAGGAGGCTCTAATGGTTTAGACATGAATAAAGAAGATATGTTTAAAGCATTATCAGGAGAAAGGGATAGAAATGGATATATAGTAAAACAAGGTGCTTATCAGTTGCTTGAAAATTATAATGTAGATTGGATAGTACCCTTAGGTGTTTATGCTGATGATAAACTATTTGACAGACATCAAAATTTTGCATATGAACTTGCTTTATTTTGTGCAGTCTTATCTTATAGAAATAAATCTACATATGGCGTGATATCAATGAATCCATTAAAAGACACCTCTTTGTCAGGTGTTCAATTACACTCTAAATATTTAACACAATATAATAATGAGTTTTTAATGAAAGATGATAAAGGCTCTATAATTACTGATGGACAGGGAAATTGTATAGACCTTGGAAAGTTTATATCAGTGGTTGCAGGGCCTACACCTATAGTTGAACATAGGGTAAGTTCACTTAGAGAAGGAAATGCGGCAGTGCTTTATGCTGCTTTAAATACGAATATCTTACCATATTCATCTCCAACAAATAAGATATTAAGTGGTGTAAAATCATTAAAGTACTCTTTTTCAAATGCACAATTAAATGATATAACAGGGAATAAATTTGTTTCATTCAATTCTAAAAAATTAAATAGCAGAACTTGTTTAAATAAGGTTTTTGTAGTGGATGCTCCAACATCCGCAAAGAAAGATAGTGTATACTCAAAATTATCTACATTAAAGGTTATGAGAGCAGTAACTGATAATATAAGAGAAGTAGCAGACCCATTTATAGGGGAAGCAAATACAATAGAGCAGAGAAATGCATTAAGTGCAACAATTGCAAAGAGATTAGATACATTACTATTACAAGGAGCTATACTAGATTATAGTTTTAACCTAATAGCAACGCAACAAGATTTAATATTAGGACAGGCTAAGCTAGAAGTTGGTATAGTAGCACCACAAGAACTTAGAAAAATAACCACTATAGTAGGTTTAAAAAAATAAAATGGAAGAAAATATCCATTTAGATTTAATGGTTAGGAGATATCACTATGGCAAGCACGAATATAAACACACTAACAGCATTTTCTGGAGCTGATTTAATTGTAAGCTTTGCAAATCAAGTTATTGGAGAATTACAAAAAATATCATGGAGTATAGAACGTGAAAAAAAGCCAGTATATACATTAGGAAGTCCAGATGCACGAAGTTTTTCAAGTGGAAAAAGAGAGATTAAAGGGTCATTAGTATTTGCTATGTTTGACCAAGATTCTCTAATTAAATCTATGAAAAGCATTTTGAAATCATCAGAATCTACAGTATTTACAACTTCAGGAACTTTAGCTATAACTGAAGAGGAAAATTTTATAAATGCAGTAGAAATGTTGAAGTGGAATGTTACAGCACAAGATGCTATGAATATGAATAGTAAGTCTAAGTATAATGAAAATAATTCTAGAGTAAGTGATGAAAACTTTAAAGTACCTAATGGATTTAGTCCGATAAGAGATAATAGAATAGTTTATTTAGATTCTTTGCCACCATTTGATATAACAATGACATTTGGAAATGAACAAGGTCAATGTGCATTTCAAAAGATATATGATGTTGATATAGTAGATGAATCTAGTGAGGTATCTATTGATACAATCGTCTTAGAGAAAAAGCTAAATTATAGAGCTAGAAAAATATCACCACTTATACAAGGTGTATACTCAAAAGATGAAAAATAAAAATAAATCATAAAATTAAAAAACCCATGTAGTTAAATCTTTGTAAGTATATTTTGTGTATTTAAAAACTATATGGGTTTTTTCTAAATATAAATAAAAAGAGAGGTAAATAAAATGGATTTAGATAATACTTTTTACAAAGCATTCTCAAGTACAGATTCTCTCGCATTTATTTTATTTCCAGAATCTAAGCCAATTCTTTTAGGTAGCTTGACAAGTATATCCTACTCAATTCAAAGAAATAAAAAGCCAGTAGCATCAATAGGAAGTACACATGTATCTGGATATACTCGAGGACCTAAGATGATTTCTGGGAAAATGGATTTTACTTTAATAAATCAGAATCTAATAAGTGATTTGACAAATAAAGTTTCAATTTTATCTAATAAAAAAAAGATTAGTTCAGATGAATTGCCCTTATTTGATGTGATGATAGTATCTTTAAATGAATACAAATATGCCACACAAATGATGATATATGGAATAGATATTACCAATGATAGTCAAATTATTTCTATTGAGGATGTTTTTATAAAAAATATAATTCACTTTGTAGCAATGGATTTGAAGGATTTTGCAAATTTAGAAACTCATAAAACAGTATCAAATAATATAAGTAATTCAAATATATACTCAAATTCAGTATTCTATTATGATTTTACGATTGAAGGATATGAATATTCTAAAAAAAGCAATTTGAAAGGCGTTAAATATGACAAATTTAAACTTTGATGATGTAAATAAAAAAAGGAGAGATTATAGTACATATAAAGAAGAGTTTTATGGTAGTTCGGATGTATTGATTTATATAAATGGAAAACATAATAAACAAATATCTGCAATAAAATTTTATGTCAAAGAACAAAGTAAACCTATTTATGGATATACATCTAATACATTTGATAATATAGCTATTGGAAATAGGATAGTATTAGGTTATATAAAAATCCCTGTCAGCAATGCTTTAAAAAATTTCTCTAATTCTTTAGAACAAAATATAAATACTTGTGATGAGCCTATTTCAAATAAAGAAGAAAAAATATCTATACCAGATTGGATATATGGATATGATTTAAGAAATCTAAATGATAAATGTATATATGGAGAATATGACAATGTCTTATATAAAAATCAATGTAATGTATATGACAATGATGTCTCATTTCTTTATGATAAATCTCTGTTCTATGTTAATTTTGGTAGCAAATATGATATTAGAGTACATTCTGTTCAAACAGCTTTAGTATATATGGGATATATGTATGAGGAACGAAGCTTTAGTGAATTAAAATATGGTTATTATTGTGTGTGTACATATGATATGATTAAGGTTTTTCAAAAAGAACATAAGATAATACCAACTGGAAGATTGTGTAAGAAGACCTGGAGTTTGATATTTAGAAAATTATATTCCAATTATAATATAATTATTTTGAAGAATAGTGAAAAAGAAATCTGTATTAAAGATAAACAAGAAGAGAATCAATATAAATCGCCTTGTAATCTAAAAGCTATAAATTCTTTTATATATGATGAAGTAGAATGTGATTATAATTTGATTGATGCTTTAATAGATGATTGTTATTATGGAGAGAACAAGCAAAAGTTTGACTTAGAAGATTCAGACTATCAACTTTCTTTTAATCCAAATAATATAAATACACTTAAAAAGAGTAAGTTTTCTATAAGTCTTATATATGGAGACAAAAAAGAAAAATATCGAAAAATTATTGGAGTATCACCTATATCAGTAAGTCAAGAAATAGATACAACAGGAAATCCTGTATACGATGTTTATGAATTTATAGCAAAAGATGTAATTGAAATTAACAATTAAATAGTGTTTGGAGGAGATTAAATGAATTATGATGAAAAAAAAATAGATTTATTGGCAAAACAGGCCAAGTTGGATTTAGAATCTCAATATGGAAAAAATATAGATGAAATTGATTTATATGCAGATGTTTTTAATGATGGCAGTAAAAATGAAAAACTGAAAGATTTAGCGTTAGAAGATACACCATTATTTAAAGATGGACCAGGGACAATTCAATTACAAACATGGAAAAAGAAATGGTCTGATTATGATATATATATGATTGATATTTTAAAAAAAAGGTTTATATTTAGAACTATTAATAGATTTGAATATAAGCAGTTATTGTCTCTTCAAAATATTGATACTTTAGAACGTGAAGAAATTATATGCCAAACTGTGACATTATGGCCAGAAAACTATGATTGGAAAGATAAGTCTAAGGCAGGATTAGCAACTTCATATTCTGAAGTTATTATGGAGAAGTCAGGTTTTACAAAAGATTTTGTAATAGAGGTAATATAGAATGCTTTCAATACAAGATATTATAAATATAAAAGAAAAAATGGGTTATAAAAAATTAATTCATATCAAATTTGGCACACATGAATATATATTTAAATTGATTAATCTAAATATATATATGAAAGCTAGTATTATTTCTAATACATACGAAGAATTTAATGATTTTATATGTCAATCTGCATTAATATATCCTAAGGAATTTATTTTTTCAAAAAGTTCAGTGGCAGGATTAACAGATGAAATTTCTAAAAAACTAATTTATGAATCTCATATTTTAGATGAAAGTTCAATAGTAAATTGTTTTGAGGAAAGTAGAGGAAAACTTAATACTTTTTTAGAACAAAGTAAGCTATTTGTAAAAGCAGCATTTCCAGATATTTCTTTTAAAGAAATATGTAATTGGGATTATGAGAAGCTTATGGATATGACAGCTAAGTCTGAATATATTCTTAAACTAAGAGGTGTAGATGTAAATCTTGAATATGACAAAGACTATTTAAATAATAAATCTAATAAAGAATATATGAATAGTCAAAATAAGATAAAAAGTTTAAACAAGAAAAACCTCAAAATTAATTATATAAAACCTAAATACTATCATCTAGATTCTAATAAATTTATAAATACAAAATGGGACACTCCAGATAAACTAAAAGTGATAGAGAATAAAAATATACAAAAACTAAATATAGAAACTAAATATATAGGCTCAAATGTTTTGAACATAGGGAATAAAAATAATAAAGATAATATTACTTATTCAATATATAAAAAAGATAAGAATAAAGACTCTACTGAAAATGAAGATGACTTTAAAAATGGTAATTATAGAATTAATTCTAAAATAAATGATTTTTATATCGACGAAAGTTTAAAAGATTATAACAACATATCAAAGATTCATTTAGAAATAAGAGATATTTTAAATAGAGCAGGATATAAAAATATTGATATAAATTATATTTTAGGTGGAAAAGATTCAAATATAGATTTAAATTTTTATGAAAACAGACTTGAAAAACTTAAAATAAAGATGTTAAAAATGATTGGAGATATTATACATGAATAGTATAAATAATATTGAAGAAAAATTTTATGAAGAATATGAAAACTTTTTATTAGGAAGAGGAATAAAAGCTAAGGTAGTTTTTAATAATATTAAATCTAAATTAAATGACGAATATTATAATTCAGAAAGTAAAGATAACATAATAGAAGATGATATTTTGATAAACAATGATAAAGCATTAAATATGAAAATATCTGCTCAATCCCCTTTAGATGCTAATATAGATTATGGTGAAAAGATTATAAAAAAATTATTTAAAAATATAAAAAATTTAAATATAAGAACTACAATACAAGATGATAGAAAAGATATAACAAGCGATGAAATTGAAAGCATAATATCTAAAATCATTTTATGAATTTATAAAAGTACTTATGAGCTAAAGAGGGTGAATTTATGGGTAATGAGTCTAATAAAAGTTCAAATCAATCATATTATGGAGCTATTGCTCAGGAAATAACAGATAGAGATAGTCAAGAAATAGTTAATATGTTATATAAAGAAGCAACACTTAGAAACTTAAGTAATAAATATAAACCTTTAAGTTATTATGAATATATTCAGTATGAACATAGACTCAAATATAAAGACAATGTTGATAATATTTTTAGAATAGGAGATTGCTGTTTTGAAATACCTCCAGAATATATAAGTGTAACTTCTACCAATGATGGTGAAAGTTTTAATGAAAATAGGTTTGCAAATATAGGACAATCTAAAAAACGGAATATAAGAAGAGAAATATTTGTAAACTTAATGACAAATGGTATAAATCAAGTTAATGGATATAAGGTGGAATCACCATTTGATTTCAAATATTATGTAGATGGATTAAGAAATTTAATTTGTCAATTTAAATATACTCCATTTGTTCCAATTGAATGTAAAGTTGTGAATAATGCAAATGGTATAAATAATGTGGCCTTAAAAAGTATGTCAGTTGAAACTGTAGAAGGTTTTTCTGAGAGTCTAAGAATTAAAATAATTATGGAAGAGCTTAATGTAAATCCTTATTTTAATAAAGATTATGTCTCATTAGATAACCATATAGATTGGGATTTGTATAGATTTTATACTCAAAAAAATCTTGAAAATTCTAATTTATCGAGGATTAATAAGATAAAGTCAGTAAACTTTACTGGTAAATTTACATTTAAAAAATTACACTCAAAAAATATAGATTCTAATAAAATAAAGAGCAAAACCACAACAACAAATAAAATTTATTTTGATGAAATATTAAGTGATAAAGAAAATGTGTATCTTACATATATCAATTTTAATTTAAATAATATATTTTCTAACATAAAACTAAATAATGGTGAAATACCAACAAAACAATACATGGGATTTGATAAAATTGACTTTGTGTTTGTATTTAAAACTAGTGATGAGAGTATAATAAAAAAATTCAACAAATTAAATAATAAAAATAGAAATTTTGAAAATGAAAATATAGATATTATAAAAGTGGAAAATGAACTTGTTAATTTGACTGGCACAGAATACATAATGATAAAAGATGTTCAAGTAGATACTGTTTTAGGATTTTCTGGACTATACAATATAACTATTAAATGTAGAAGTTATGATATAGATAAAATCCAAAAGACTAAACCAATAGGATTTAGACCATTCTATGAAGTTAAGGAAACAAATGGATATGAATATAATGAAATTCCTGAGGGTAGATTAGGTACAAAAGAGGATTTTATAGATTGTACATCTAGAGGTATAGATAGGAAAACTATGCAAGATATTTGTGTTAACAAGAAAATTATGTATTTAGAAATGTATCCAACTCTAAATTTACCAAAATATTACGAAATAGACAATGCTATACAAAATATAAGAGATTTTAGATTTAAAAATGGAGTTAAACAAACATCTCTTATAAAATATCCTAGAACAGATATTGTTATGAATAAAATAGAAGAAAATGAAAAATATAATGGTTTTGTAGAACCAGATTTTTATATTATATATCCTGATAAATTTGAATTTAGTAAAGTTAATGTACAACTAGAAAATATTAAATCAGATACAGTTATAGAACCAGAATATAAATATGGATATGAACCTCAAGATATAAATAAATTGGAGAACGAATTTAGAAAAGATCTACCTTCTGATGAAAATTTAATATTTAAGAATGAAAATTTTAATAAAATACATGGTAATGAGATTGGAAAATTTAATATTGAACAAGTAAAACCAAAGCAATCCTTTAAAAAACTTCCTGAGAATAATCCAAGTACAGTTGTAGAAAATATGTTAGTGGATGAATTTTTATATTCACAAAAAGGTACATTTACTAGAGCATTTCCAAACTTTATATTTATGTTATGTGATGAAGATATAGGCTTTTTAGAGGGAAAAAAAAGTTGGACAAACTACTATATATACAAATCTGTTGTAGATATAAAAATATCACAAAATGTTGATTCTCCCATATCAAGTGCAAAAGTAATCATTTCTAATGATTTTAATAATAAGAAAAATTTAGATGATAATAATTATATAAAAAATGATGTTTTAAATATATTTAATAAAAATCAACCTATATCATCAAAATGTTCAGAGGAATATAAAATAGATTCAAAATCTGAAATTGATTAAAAAATAGCTACGCACACTTGTGACTTTAGTCGTGAGTTAGTAGCTAAAATAGTCAGCATATAGGGAAACTTATATGTAGAGATAGGATAGAACCTATCCAATACTACTTGAATTGCTGGAAACCCCTAAAGCTAACCAAACTAAAACATAAGGATGAAATAAACCTA